>NZ_JAFCXG010000001.1:0-300000 GCF_049898185.1 Acinetobacter sp. 40AMC3-4 | reverse complement strand
CGAAAAGCCAAAACGCGGCATCAAAAAGAAAGATGACTCCACCTGGTTTGATTCATTCCAGTTCCTGGTATCAATGGGTCATCAGCATAGTGCAATCATGGAAATGACCTACGGCGCATTCCAGAACTACGTCACAGCAGCAAACAAGCTATATAAGCAGGGAATCTTCAATAACGCCGTTGCCGGACGTGTGGCACAGTCTGATAAGAAAGGTTTTGAGTCATTTAAGAAAGAAATGGTTTCTGATTGATCAAGTAGCACCCTAAAGTTATGATGGGAAAATAATAATTTAGGGAATAGGGAAAATGGCTAAAGTGGAATGTCTTGTTTGTGGACGTGTAGGCTCTGCAAAAACTAAAGGTAGTTTTGTTATAACTATCGTTTTGCTTTTTATTGGCTTGCTTCCAGGGATAATATATGAAATCTGGCGTAGATCAGGCGGTAAGGTTTGTGGTTCTTGCGGCAGTCAAAATATAAGACTTTATTCACCTTTGCCTAAACAAATACAGCAATCAATCCCACAAGAAGCACAGCCAGAAGTTTTTAAAATACCAAGCAAAACCAAATTAGTTGCAAATGATATATTTTCAAATAATGCAGGTAATTTTGTAAAATTGGACGAAAATGGAGTTGAGCAAAAGAATTGCCCTGATTGTCGCGAACTAATTAGATTTGATGCGAGAAAATGCAAGCACTGCGGCTCAATCTTAGAGGAAACATCCTAAACACTTATATCTATACCCAATGTTCTACCCGCTTCGGCGGGTTTTTTATTGCCTAAAATTTAGAGGTCAGCATGTCTGGTAAAAATTTAACATTCAAATTAGTCATGGATGCCGACACTAAAGGTTTCGTTGGCAATGTTAGACAGTCAGAAGATACAGTTAAATCAGTATTCAACACAATTAAGCACGAATCTGAACGATTAAAACAAGCAACTACTGATGCTTCGAAAGAAATGGGAAATATTATCCCTAAAGGCACCAGTGAGTTAGCAGACAAACTTTCTCAGTCTCTAAATGCTGCTACAGGCATTATCAAAGATGCTGGTGACAATGCAAAATCTACAGCAGGGAATTTTACGGATTTTGGTAATAAGGCTGGAAAGGCTTTAGATCAACTTAAAGGAGATTTAGCCCAAGCCAAGCAAAATCTTGAAGCATTTTCAAAAACTAAAGCTTCACCTGCAGATATTGAAAAAGCACAAGTCCAGGTTGATCAACTTGAAAAAGAAGTTCAGCAAGCAGATCAGGCTTTTAGTGGATTTCAGGCAGAGGTAGGCAAAGCCAACAACAGCTTAAGAGAAACAGATACAGCAGCTCAAACGGCGCAAAAGGGCATTGATGGTGCTAAGTTTGCTGTTAACACACTTGTGGGTGCATTAACTGCTCTTGGTATAGGTTTGGGTATTCGTGAGCTTGCGGAAGCCGCCGACTCATACACTAACCTATCTGTCCGTATTCAGATTGCTACCCGTGAAGGTGGTGACTTTAGTTCTGCAATGGCTGGAGTTCATCAGGTAGCACTTGCCACAAATTCTAGTTTACAGGCAACAGGTGATTTATTTACCCGACTGAATACAGTCGGCAAAGAAATGGGGATGACGCAGCAACAGGCACTAGATCTCACGAAAACTGTTACACAAGCGATTCAGATTGGTGGTGGTACTGCACAGGCCAGTGAGGCTGCAATTACTCAGTTTATTCAGGCCATGCAAGGTTCTGTTCTTCGGGGAGAAGAATTTAATAGCATTATGGAGAATGGTTATGGTCTTGCAGAGGCTTTAGCCAAAGGATTGGGAGTCACTACTGGTGAGCTCCGAAAAATGGCGGAAAATGGTGAGCTTACATCTGAAAGGGTTGTTAAGGCTATTCAAAGCCAAGCTACCCAGATCCAAGAAACCTACAACCAGTTTCCAACTACTATCAGCAATGCACTGCAGAAGATTTCCACACAATGGCAGATTCTGATTGGTGAGATGGATCAGGCCAATGGGTCAAGTGCAACGGTAGCTAATGCACTATCAATCATTGCGGATAATCTTGGAATCTTGAAAGTATTCTTTGATGATGTTGCTGAAGGTATTGGGTGGTTCCAGGGCAAACTATCTGAGATTGATCCATCTACTATTGAGGCAATCAGAAGTACCTTATCTGCTGTCTACGACACAATAAAAAATGTCATATCAAGTATGGCTGGCATCGCTGAAACCGCCTGGAGTGCCTTTACATCTACCTTGGATGCGATTGCTCCATTATTTAACGCAATTATGGGTGGCAAGGAGGAGGTTAGTGGATTAACTACTCTATTCAATGTTTTTAAAATTGCATTAGGGGTGGTATCTGATGCTGCAACTGGGCTAAACATTGCGCTTAAGCTACTCCTTGCAGGTATTCAGTTTATTTCAGGAGGTATTTATGCACTTAGTGCCGCCGTACTGGATTTCTTAGGATTCGATGATCTGGCTGCACAGGCTCAAAATGCGTCTGATGCTCTGTTTAGACAAGCCGAAAAGAATGGTAGAGAGGCTAACAGGTTAGCACTTGAAAGCAAATCTGCAACAAGAGAAGCAATTCGAGAGATTCGTCAGACTGAAGATGAAGCAAATAAAGAACGGGTTGCTGAGAGCCAAAAAACTCTTAATGAATTAAAGCTTCAAGAAGAAAAGCATAAGGCTGACTACAAGGCTATTAGTGATGAGCGCATTCAGTTAGAGCAGCAGCTCCATGAAGCACGAAAAACTGGTAATCAGGTTGCAATTGATCAGGCTGTAAAAGGTCTTGCCGAGCTGGATACTAAAGAAAAAGCCTATCAGGCTGAGAGCCAGAAAATCACTGAGGCTAAGATTAAAGCTGCACAAGATTGGGTAAATGCTCAACTTACAGCAGCAGATGGCACTCAAAAAGCAGCTGATGCAGCCACCCAAAAAACCCTACAAACAATCCTTGCAGCTCAGGGTTTAAAACTTGAGTTTGATGGTGCTGGTAAAGCAATTGTCAAAGCCATGGATGATGGTACAAAAGCAACAGAGGGTACGGCAAATGCAGCTGATAAAGCGCGAAAAGCTGCAACCGCTTTAGGTCTGGATCTGGATGTTTCCTTAAATCGTGTCTCTGAAAAGTTCGCAGAAAATGGCAAAAATGTTAATAACTTTGCAGCAGGCCTTGATGATCTTGGTGTTAAGGGCAAGCAAGCTGGTGATGTGACATATCAGGCCTGGCTTAAATGGCTGGAAACAGCGAAAAGCCAAGCTGAAATCGACTATGCAAAAGCCAAGCTTCAGGAATTTGGTACTCAAGGTCAGATTTCAACATCTCAGGTTGAGCAAGGCTTAATTGCTATCAAAATGCAGGCTCAAGGACTACCAGATGATATTGACCCTGTCACAGAAGCTTTCAGGCGTCTTGGTATTGAGACTAAGGAAAACCTAAAGCTTGCAGCTCAACAGGCTTTAATGGACTACAACACAATTCGAAATAGTGGCCAAGCTACTGCCGAAGGAATTGAACAAGCGCATAAAAAAGCAGCCCAAGCGGTAGCGCTGTCTGGTGATGCGGGAGTCATAGCTGCGTTTAATGCTGCGGATGCTACACAAAAGCTCAAGGTTGAGATTAATGACACAGGCGTTGCTGCCGTCAAATCCATGGATGAGTGGGAAAAATCTAATCACCGCGTTAGAGATTCTGCACGCGGTATTGGTGATGGGTATCGTCATGCTGGTCGAATCGCAAGAGAGGAGGCCAAAACTTCCACTGAGGCTTGGGCTGATGCAGTCAATAAAGCCAAAGGTGATTTCAATAAAGAGATGAAACGCCAGGGCGAGGCATTGAGCAAGGGAATTTATGGATATGACTCCTATACCAAGGACGATGTCTTATCTCAACTCAAGAGCAAAGGATACAGCGATAAGGAAGCACAAAAGCTTGCCGGCACCATCTGGTCTAAGGCTTTGGAAGCAGATCGTGATGCTAAAGCTCAAGGACTGGGTAAGGATGGCAACCCTGCAATGAAAGCATTAATCAATGCTGAATTTGATCGGGCGGCTGCAAAAGGCATTACCACTCAACACGGAACCAACAAGATTAATGAATTGCTTCGCTCTATTAACGTGGTTTCTACTGGTTCCAGTAACTTGAGTGACTACGCGCCGTCTATTCCTTCAGTACCATCAACCAGAGATTATGGTAAGGGGGGTGATAGTGTGAATTACAACATTCAATTCGGAGGTCAAACCCTATCCCTTACAGGCGATGCAAGCCAAAAGGATGTGATGACCAGTCTGGTAAATCAATTAAAAGGTATAGCGAAATCAACATGAAACTAATTCGCTTAGCAACATCCGAAACCGTCCCATTAGAGGACGGTTTTTTATGGCCTGATGAATTTTCATGGAAGGCCATTGAGCAGAATCAGACCTATGCCATGGATGGCACTCTGCATATTCAGGAAGGCAAAAAGAAGTCGGGTCGACCAATTACCTTGCAACCGGCAGATCCACAGATGGGTTGGATCAGGTTGCGTGAACTGCGGACTGTTTTGGAGTGGTCAAAACTGCAAGATGAAAATTTCAGACTGCAGTTTGAGCAACCACATGATAGCCGGCAATTCACCGTCAAATTTAACCACCAGGATGGGGCTTTAGAGGCCGCACCGGTGAAAGGAATTCCAGCGGTATCACTGGATGATTATTTTAATGTGACCTTGCGCTTTACGGAGTTGAACGATGGCGATTGAAACCAAAGATTTAGTAATCTACAAGTCTGAACGCTTGACTGATAACGCTGATGGCGGTGGTAAATACTCAGGTGTAGTAGTCCAGGATGGCATTAGCAACAACCTGTTCAATGATGTGTCGGAAATGGATCGAACCATGGGTGATGTCTCCATGCGTAAGGTCTTTCCAGCAGTCACGACTGAAGACACTGATTTACTGATGGGTGCAACGGTATTTGTCTCTGAACTACCAAAGGATCCAAACGTATCCGCATTGCTATTTAGTACCAAGAACTGGAACGATGAACGTCAGGCTGCCCAGAACCGGGTGGAAAACTATCTGGCCAAAGGCGGACAGATTGCCGGTACGCCACTTGATACCCATTGGCAGGGCATGTCATCGCTGCAGGTCGCCATGTTTCCGCAAGAGGTCGAGTCTTCAGTAGGTGACACCATTGTGCTGATCAGTGATGAAGGTAAGGCTTTAGAGCGTGAGCAATATGTGCGCATTACCAAAGTTGAAACTCGTACTGCAATCATGGTCATCGATGGTAAAAATGTTGAATACAAGGTTGCTACGTATTCCTTGAATGATGCTCTTGAGGTTGACTTTGTGGGTCTTTCAGCACGCCAGTGGTACAACGGTGAGAAATCCAAGACCATCATTCGCGATACCATTGTTGCTGACACAGGTCTGTATTACTCATCGACTGCATTGGCAGATGATGCCAATGTGGGTGAATTCACAGTAAATGCTAAAAGCATCTTTGCTCAACTGATTCCATCGGCCCAGACCGAAACACCGATCATTGATGTAAACGCTGCAGGTGAAAGTGTAGTTCTGGTGGCGGGTAATGAAGGCACCATTACTGTTAATTATCCAAATATGGTGATTGGTGTCAGCCAAAACCTGTATATCGGCTCTGCGGTGATTCCATCTAGCGTGGCGTTTACATTGCAAGGTCAGCAGATTACTGATCAGGGCGGATTACTTAAGAATACTCAAGGTACACAAGTCGGCACGATTGATTACCAGCGTGGCTTGATTCAATGGACCGCAGCAGCACCGGCTGGAACCGTAAGTTTGAATATTACTTTTAAACCAGCAGCTGCACCGAATCAGTATTACCAGAGTCATGCCATTCCGGTGACTCAAAATAACCAAAGCACCAACTGGACCGGAGTTTTAATTCCAATTCCTGCACCTCGTGCACTTTCGATTTCATACATGTCGCAGGGCAAGTTCTATGAGCTTAAAGATGATGGTTCAGGCCAGTTAAAGGCCGCCAGTCCATCTTTTGGTTCGGGCATGATCAATTACGAAACTGGCTCATGGCTATTAACCACTGGCGCATTACCAGATGTAGACACACCGATTCTGCTGAACTGGGGCACACCGATTATCACTTTTGTGCGATCTAATTTAAGTGTTGAAAAAGCTGCATTTGAGTTTGATTTGGGTCGACCAGGTGTATTGCCGGGTATCACCATCAATTGGACCCTTGAGGGTGAGGCGAAAACTGCAACATCAAATGCTCAAGGTAAGTTTACTGGGGATGCCACAGGTGAAATTAACTATGCCACCGGTATTGGCAAAATCATTCCAAATAAGTTGCCACAAAAAGGTACGGTCTTTTCGGTGATCTATAACTATGGTCAATCACTTGAGCAGACCAAGATGGATGTTACCCCAGCAAATCAAAAGCTGACCTTTACCATTGGTACAGGACCAGCAATTCAGCCAAATAGTGTTGAGTTAAAAATTCCACTTCAAAGCAGTGAGGGGATTGCAGGGTCTGTAACTCTGACAGATGTGCCGGTGAATGCAACTATGGGTAATCTGGTGAATAGCCGCGGTCAAGTGCAAGGCACCATTATCTATGCCACTGGCGCAGTTGAAGTCACACCAAAAAGTACAGCGAGCAGATTTGTGCAAACCTTTACACCTATGGCTACCTATGCGGCTGCCTAGCGAGGAAATATGTCTTTTTATTCTCCACAAACGTCAGACATTCAAGGTCAGCAGGTTGAATTAAAAGCCCTTAATGCCGTTGATGTTCAAGTGAAATACCGCGATACCTCTGGCTCGAACTCAGCAACCCATACGGTGACTGCAAATAAGTTAAAGCTGGATTTATCTTCTGGTTTTGATGAGCAGATTTTGACAGGTTCAGCGCGCTTTAAGGTCGGTGCTGATACCTTTCTGGATCGTACCGGCTTGCTATATCGCAATGTGAATCCAGCCAATAATAGCGGGATTCAGTCGGGTGTCATTCAATACGGTACAGGGATTGTTGAAATTGATTCCTGGACCCCGAATGCAGATAACACGATTACTCTGGAATCCTTAACCACAACGACCGACTTATTGCCGGTCAATAAAATCAGTTTTAGAACGCCAGTCATGCCGATCCGACCACAATCATTAACTGTGGTTTTAGCATCAATTGAATTTGGGCAGCTAACTTTAACTGCTGATGAAAACGGTGTGATTGAAACCAGCCGGGCACATGGTCAGGTCAATTGGGATAATGGCTTTGTCACGATTTACTTTTATACCAAAACCAAAATCACCGAAACCAACCGAGCAGACATTGAAGCGAATGACTGGTATGACCCATTACTGGAATATCAGGAAGGCTTAGACGCTTATATCAATGTCCCGGTCTGGGTGGATGCTTCATCCGTGCGCTATAACGCCGTAGCCTATACTTACATTCCACTGGATTCTGAAATCCTTGGTTTGTCTGCAACGCGTTTACCAATTGATGGCCGTGTGCCAATTTTCCGTGTAGGTGGGATTGGTATTGTCAGCTCAAGCAAAGCGCAGGAATTACCAAGTGCAATTGCAGGAACCACGTACGATCTCAATGATCAGCGGATCTCATGGGCAGAACTGGAAGATGCTAACGGAACGAAAGTAGCTTTCGATTTATACACGGTTGATTATGACTATGGCCGCGTGACATTGGGTGGTGACTTTGTACTGGGTAATCTGGTCGCACCACTGACAGTGAAATACCGCTATCAGGATATGGGGCTGATTCGTGATGTTCAGATTAATGGTCAGCTGACGTTCACCAAGCCTTTAACGCATAACTATGATGCTGTCGATACTATAGTTGGTTCTGCTTTGGTCATTGGTGACATGCAGGCGCGTTACACACGCAAGTTTGTGCAAGGTTCATGGGGTAATGCTTGGGCGGATGAGCCGAGTTCAGGAATTTTAGCGAATTACAATGACTCGCTGTATCCACTCCAAGTGACAAACAAGGGGGCTATTCAGGAACGTTGGGCTTTGATTTTTACCAGCGCTACTGATTTTCGTTGTGTAGGTGAATACTCTGGTCAGATTGGCACAGGCACGGTTAATGCAGACTATGCACCGATTAACCCGGTCACGGGTGTACCGTATTTCATTATTAAAAAAGAAGGCTGGGGAGCAGGCTGGGCTAATGGTAACGTCCTGCGTTTCAATACCGTGGCTGCAAACTTTCCGGTCTGGGTGATTCGCACAGTAAAACAGTCAGAACCCGCAGTATTGTCAGACCAGTTCCAGATCATGCTACGTGGTGATATTGACCGCGTATTGTAAACATTAATTCAAATATGACCGCTATATGCGGTCTTTTTTATGAGTATTAAAAATGGTCGCAAGTACAGATATTAAATTTTATATGCATACCAATAACAATGCACCACAACTGCAAAATGCTTATGGCTCGATGATTAATGTATTGGATCCTTGCCTGATAAATGGCATTAATATTGGCACAGTATCATCACTGACAGCATCAGGCACAACAGTAACCGCTACATTCAGCACAACCCATAACCTGATGCAATATCAGGTGATTAAAATCACAGGTGCTGCGCAATCTGAGTTTAATGGTGAGCATCGAATTTTAACAGTACCGAATGCGCAGAGTGTGACTTTTGAACTTGCAGTGGCACCAAGTACAAGCACTACTACAGGCACTATTAATGCATCATTACCGCCACTAGGGTGGGAAAAGCCATTTGGAAACACGGGAGGAAAAGCAGCATACCGGTCTGCAAATTTACTTTTACCAAGCCGACCTTTTTTGCGTGTCGTTGATGAGTTGGATCCTACATACACAGCAACTTATGCGAAGTATGCAAAAGTCGGTATTGTAGAAGATATGACTGATATTGATACGATGCTGGGTGTGCAAGCTCCGTATGATAGTGCCAATCCAGGTAAAAACTGGGTGGGCACAGGCACAGGATCGGCAGCCATTAATGGTTGGTCAAAGTGGTATTATGCTAAATCAACACGTGAAATGATGGGGTATGCAACATCAAATGATGTTTTTGAGCCCGAGAATGGAAATAGAGCTTATTTAATTGTTGGTGACAAAAATACATTTTATTTCTTGCCATGTGTTGTTAATAATAATAATCACGCTCTGTGCTATGGATTTGGTGCATTTAATACTTTTTTGGATGTGGATTCTGCAAGTAACTTCTTATCGTCATCACTGAGGTATGCGGCAGCAAGCGCAGATGGGCGTTCAGCTCAATTTATTGCACTTGGATCAAGCTCAATATCAACACTCTTACTTCAGCGCAGATCAAACCAAGTCGACGCTTATACTTCTGCGCGCATCAGCTCACTTGAAACTGGTGTGACACCCATGAGAAGTGGGTTATCTAACTACATCACAAATACAAAAACGCCATTTTTTCCGCTTATCATCAATGAAGCAACTGTAATTCGAGGCGAATTGCCAATTGTGAAATGGCTGTTAAAAGCAAAACCTTTTGCAGACTTGCAGCGTATTAACTCCGCAGGAAGATTATTTATTGCCAAAAATATACACGCAGATCACGATAGCGACACAGCCCCACACTTAGGGCAGGTGGTTTTTGACTTAGGAGAATCTTAAGTGATTGTTACTTTGGTTGATTTTGGTGCAAGAAAAGATGGCATATCAATTGATCTATCATCACATCTGAAAGTTCAAGGTTTTGTTAAAAAGAATGGAATATCAATACCTTGTAGGGTAAGGATTTTTGAGAAACTGAGCGGCGCGATAATTCAGGATGTTGTGACAGATCACAACGGTAAGTACACATTTTCAAATCTTGGCAACATGGTTTTTTTTGTTGTTGCACATGATCCCGCAAGTCATTACAACGCAGTCATCCAAGATAACGTGGTGCCAAAATGAGTAAAACATCTACTAGTGCTCGGCTTGCCATGATTCAAGCCTTTGCAAATTTTATGGATAACGGTAGCCAAAGTGCTACCGTTATTTTTTATGAGGGTGTGCAGCCTGCCAGTCCTGCTATTGCAGCAGATGCGAACAGTGCCTTGGTGACACTCACATTTCCGGAGCCTTGTATCAAAGAAACCACAGCAGCATATGTAGAGCTTCACCCAACAGATACCGCAACGGTGATCAAAACAGGGACCGCCACCTGGGCGCGTATTTATAATGGTGCTGGTGAAGTAGCTGCAGATCTAACCGTGGGAACAGACATCACCCTGGCGAATACTAATCTGGTCGTGGGTGGTACCTTGTCTATCCAATCGATAAAACTCAGACCTTAAATTAAAAAGGTGCTCATGTGGATTTTAAAAATAAGCTCGGCACCGTTGATGCTCACAACCTAAACTTAAATTTTAAGCCTGATAATACCGACAGCCACAACATCATTCTAAATTTTGAGCATCTGGCCGACGGCTCGACTAATCTCAACTTTGGGGATGATGTTTCTGCAGCAATCGATACTGTATTCGATGCTGAATTCTCATTTGAAGTCACCGCAGTTTATGCCGACAGTGGTGCAAATACTGCAGTCATAGACACGGTACTCGACACTGATTTCAGCTTTGATGTAGTTGCTGTATTTAGTGAGAATACTGATGTCATTGGCCAAATCGATACTGTTTTAGATACGAGCTTTAGCTTTGAGGTTGAAGCAGTATTTAGTGAAAATCTGTGCACAATTGATACCATTTTAGATACTGAATTTCAATTTGAGGTTAAAGCGTTATTCGATATTAATCATCTGGTCGGAGTGTCTTATGGTTTTGATATGCGATATCAGAAGGCTATCGCAGCCTTGAGCACCACAGAAATACCGTGGGCCAAGCCAATATTAAGAGTCTCAAATGAGGCTCTTTTTTATGATCAAGGCTTGGTGATTTCTAATCAGGTAGATTTTTGGCATGAGCAAGCAGGGTCATTAACCCGGGTGGTTAGATCCATTCATGAGCAAGCCACTGGTTTGAGTTCTGATGCGTACGTGATCTGGGAGGAAGCTGATAAGCGCTTTATTCATCAGCGCTATGCGCATCAAGAAACAATCAAACTGCGCCATAACCGAGAAACCGTCTGGCAAGAAATGATTCGTAGGCGCAAGACTTTTACTTATTCACATGAAGTGGCTCAAGTATTTGAGCATCGCTTTTCATTTGAGTGGGATAAAAGCCTTGAGATTATCACCAAGTCGGATTTGCCTTGGGATCAGGCCAAAGCGATTCATTACCGCAAGCATCCGGTTCAACCTTGGCCAAAGCCTGAAATACCCAAATACGAAGGCACAGGTGATTTAAATTTTGTCTGTCTCTGTCATGACGTTGATTCACACAATGTTGTTTTAAATTTTGGTGCAGATGACTGTATTCCTGCACTGCCAAAAAGGAACTGGTGGTATATCGTGAACACATTAACAGCCGAACGATTGGATACTGGCGAGAAGATTAAAGTCATGGAGGGTACTTATAGTACCAGCCGGTCTCAATGGTGCTGGACTTACTCGATTACTGTGGCTCATACCGAGAAAGATAAACTGCAGCCAATTAATGGTCTGCCAGTGATTCTTAAGATAATGCTCAATGGGTTCGAGCATCATATTTTATTGGAAGATCCAGAAGAAACCCGGCGCTTTGCCAGTGTGCTCTATACTTACCCGGGTCGAAGTGTCACAGCTCTAAACTCGGATAAATATGCGCCTTTACGTTCGTTTATCCAGGATAACGAACGCACATCTGTTCAACTGGTTCAGGCTGAAATTGATCGGACAAATAGCGGTACCAACTTAGATTGGAGGCTTATCGATGAGTTGGGTTGGATCGTACCGATTGAGAGCCTGAGTTATGCAGAACTAGCACCAATTGATGCAATAAAGCAGGTGGTTGATGCAGGCGGCGGCTTTATTTATAGCCAGAAAGCAGGCAATACACTGACTATTTTACCTCGGTACCAGAAAGGCTATTGGGATACGATGGCCGTGGATGATTACGACATTCTATTATCTGAAAGTTTGGTGATGCAGCAGAACATCAAGCAGAACGATGAATACATTGCCGACTTTAATGCCATCACAGTGGTGAATAGTCGTAGTGGTGAAAGCCTGAAAGTACAGCAACGTGGTACCTCTGGTGATGTTCCGCTGGAAACGGTTACAGGACCATTATTCAATGTAGTGTCTGGTGCCAGTTACGGCAAAAATGAGTTGGTGAAAGCCAATATTCAGGAGTTGCATACTTTCTCAGATATTCCAGTGAGTTCGGAAATTGGCGAGATGCTGCCCGGAAAAACGATTGCCTTTAATGGCCAGTGGTGGGGCGTGATTGATGGGGTGAGTGGAAGTTTTTCGCATGAAAAGGTCAATGAAACCATTACCGTGGAGCGTATTAGCCGTGACTAATCCTTTATTTGAACTGCGCAAGCTGCTTAATCCAACTCATGCCGAATACATTGGCACCATCACCTCAGTGAAGCATCCAGAGTATCGGGTACAGATTGATGGGGGATCTGGTCCAGTACTTTGCACATCTGGCACAGCTTATAACCTGGGTGCCAGAGTATTTGTTTCCAATCAAGTGATTTTAAGGCCGGCACCAACTGGTCAGCACTCAGAAATAGAAGTCTAAACTTAACCAAACAACTGCACCTTTTTAGGTGCTTTTTTATTACCAAAATTTAGGGGGCGCAATGTCCAATGACTATTCATCTGATCCGCCAATAGCGACAGCAGGGCAGCTGCTTGCTATCTCAGACAAGATCAGCGACATATCCAAAAATATGGACAAGCTCGCTGAAATGCCCCAAAAACTTGACCGCATGAATATGCAGTTAGAGCAGCTCAATAAGGAACATCAGCAGACCCGGAATGATTTAACTCAGACTCGGGACAATCTGCAAGATGATCTGGATCGAGCCAAGTCAAACTTTAAAAGCGAGATCAAACAAGTCCGAAATGAGATTGATCCGAAGTTCAAAGAAATGGATATGCAGATTAGGGTGCTTCATGAGAGTAAAACCAAAATCGATAGTATTACCAATCTTGTGCGCTTTGGTGGCATCTTTTTAGCTGGATTATTTGTAGTTGCCTGGAACACTCAGACCGGAAAAACAGACACGGTAAACACTCAAACCATGACCAACACCCAGAGCATCCAAGTTCTTGAAAAACAATCTGACCAACTCTTAAGAACGGTTGAAGAAATCCGCAACAAACTTTATGAACGAAACATGAGAGAGGAAAAATGAAATTCATCCCCGAAAATGTCTGGAAATATCTATCTGTAAAGCTCCCAATTATCGGAGCTTTTTTATTGGGCGTTCTTCCTATTTTAATTCAAGAAGGCATCAACACACAGCTCATTCCGACTGAATACCATGCTATTTTGCTTTCTGTAGTTTTACCTGCACTGGCGTACGTTGGCCGTAAGATTGCACAGCCTAAAGTTAAGGGTGGTTCATAATGAAACATATTTTTGATTTCTTGCGAAAGATCAGTGGCGGCAAACTCTCTCAAAAACAGGTCGATGCTGCTGATAAGTTAATTGCAACTGCTTACGATGATGTCACCAGTATGCTGGGTATTGCCACGGATGAAATGCGGGTCAGTCCAAGTGGTATTGACTTGATGTGCAATTTTGAGGGTCTAGAACTCAAAGCGTATGATGATGGCGTTGGTGTATGGACCATTGGTTTCGGCACCACAAAGTATCCGAATGGCATTCGTGTTAAAAAAGGGGATACCTGCACACTGGATGAAGCTAAAGCTTATATGCAGAACGATCTGAAAGATTTTGAGCGAACTGTTAATGATGCGGTCAATGTTTCAATCAATCAGAATCAGTTCGATGCTTTGGTCTCACTGGCCTACAATATTGGTGCTACAGCCTTTAAAAAATCCACCTTAGTCAAACGATTGAATGAGGGAAATTATAAGGCTGCCGCCAATCAATTTAATGTTTGGGTTAATGCCGGCGGCAAACGCATGCAGGGTCTGGTGAATCGCCGAGCTGCAGAAAGGGCTTTATTCTTAAAATAGATAAATGCCCTCAAATGAGGGCATTGTTTATCATTAAAATAAGTGACTGGTTATTAATTAATCCTCAGAATCCCTTCCCAACTAAAATAGTTCTGAGTCAGGTTTTGTCTGGCCATTGCCCATGCGCGACCATGCATTTTGCATGGGCCAATTGCTATTTTCTTATCTCCAAATCTCACCTTAACCTGCTCAAGGGCAGATTGAAGTTTCTCATTTTTCTCTATTTGAGTACTATCAGATAGAAGGTCATATATGTATGTCGATTTTGGCTCGATTGCGGTCAATATCACACCACATTTCTTAAACTCGATTCCTTCTTGAAACAGCTCATTCATTCGCTTCATTACAGCCCGGTTCATAACCGCAGCACAGTCAGTCGGCTCAGTAAATCCGATATTGATCGACTTGTTATAGAAAGGTCTGTTCTTGTCAAAAGGATTGGACTGGGCAAAAGCAATCACACAACCACAAAGAGATTCATCCTCTCTTAACCGCTTAATGGCATTCTGTAGATAATCACTCATTGCTTCAGATAATGATTGGATATCTATTACCCGAGCGCCAAATGAGCGTGATGAAATAATCTGCTTTTTGGTTGCCGGTGCGGACTCAACCTCAATACAGGAAATGCCTTGTAGCTCCATTACAGTTCTCTGCATCACCACAGAAAATAGTTTTCCCATTTGATGTGAATTAGACCTAGCTAAATCAAGAACAGTATTAACACCTAAGCTTTTTAGTTTTTTACTATGCTGACGACCCACTCCCCAAACTTCGGAGACATCAATCAGACTAGAAAAATAATCACGATGTTTAGGATCCATAGAAACCAGATCACAAACACCATTGAAGCGTTTTGCTTTTTTAGCCATATGATTGGCAAGCTTTGCTTCGGTCTTTGATCGACCAATACCGACACAAACCGGTAATCCGATCCACTGCAAGATCCGCTGTCGCATATTTTGCGCATATTCAACCAGGTCATAATTTTCAGAATAGGCAGTAAGCCTTAAAAAGCACTCATCAATCGAATAAACTTCCTGCTCACCTGGCGCCACGTAATCAGCCAGAATCGAATGGAAACGTTGAGACATTTCAGCATACAAAGCATAGTTACTCGAAAGTACCTGTACATTATGTTTTTCGACAATATCTCTAACCTGGAATAGGGGAACACCCATCTTAATACCAAGATCTTTTGCTTCTTGGGAACGTGCAACTGCACAGCCGTCGTTATTTGAAAGAACAATGACCGGCACATCTTTAAGTTTAGGATTAAATAGGCGCTCACAGCTTACATAGCAATTATTTACATCAATGAGCGCGTATATTTGATTGTTATAGCTCATCTGAATTTCTTGATTACATTTGTGACTACACCCCAGATTTCAAACTGCTGACCTTCTTGGGGATGAATATCTGGATAACCCTCATTCTCAGCTTTCAACCAGCAACCTTTCGCATCAATAATTAGCCGTTTCACTGTCAATTCATTATCGATACTGGCAATCACAATATCTCTATGCCTAGCCTGAATACTGCGATCTACAACCAAGGCGTCATTAATATCAATTCCTGCATTTAGCATAGAAAGAGAATCCGCACGAACAATAAAAGTAGCATTCGCATTATTAATGAGGTACTCATTCAGATCGATTTTTTTATCAATATAATCTTGAGCGGGCGAGGGGAATCCAGCTTGAACGCGTTCGGTTGCCAAGGGTATTTCTATTTTTGTGACAGGATCAAACTGACGGATATCACTAATTTCATTTTCTTTTTTAAGAGATTCTAGGTATTCTTTGATATCAAGAATTTTAGATTCAGGCACTCGAATAACTTTAGTCTCTTCAGACTTTTTTCGACCTGCCCCGGCTCGAAAACCCCCATGAGTACTGTTCATAACTTTACGACTCCTTGATTTTTGTAACAATAATCAAGATTGTAAAGACTCGATAAAAATCAAACAAATAAAATAAATCTTTTAAATTCAAAGATGCGTCATAGAGTGACGCAAAATTATGATATTTCGGATGAACGGTTACAGTACTAATTGACTTGGTAAAGACTCTTAGTCAGAGCTGCACAGCTCATTCGATTACGACGAATGTGAGTGTGGGGATCGAGATTAGTCAATTTTTAATATGTCCAATAATTTATGAGGCAGGAGTTTCATTTTTTCGTTATTTATGAACTTCTCGTGATAATCTTTGAGCTCATTATTACTATATTGTTTAAGCATTTCAGTACTACTTATATATTTGGCAATCTCTAAATAGTTTTTCAGATAGAAAGAATCAACTATCTCTTTATCGATTTCAGCTTTTTTAAGCCTTCCAAGAATCTCATTAAGAGTGGTGATTTTATGATTTGTTTGAAAGAAAAAATTATCAAGATCTTTATAGGTGATGGCTGGGGTATTATAAACATGCTGAAATAAGTAAAAAAATAACATGTCTTTAGCTGATAAGTAGTCTTTCAGACAATCCAGAGCTAGACTGGATGTAATTCTGTATTTTTCCTGATCCTTCCAATCATTAAATAACTGCGTAGCAATATAAGCAGCCACGAGAGTTGCAATTCCACCAAAGAAACTAGCAGTCATTGATAGTGCATCTTTTAGAGCACTATCCTCGCCACCAAACAAGTAAAAAATAAACGCAAAAAGAAATATCGTAGCAAACGATGTTGCTAAAATTACTGTAGATGCCAGTTTTGATATACTCATCACTCCTTCCACCCATCCACAATATCAGCCCAATCCTGCATCATCTTTATTTTCCAAGATGCTTATCATCAATCACATATTGTCCAAAACTATCTATCCAGCCTTGAATAGATGTCTCCCATACATAAGTACGGGTTTTAAGTTTCTTCACTATAGTCAGATCCTTGATACCAAAATGTGTACTTCCTTCCGGTAACTCAACCCAGTCTACTTTTCCATTCTCAGTAAACCAGTCTTCCCAAGCTAATTGGATATCATGAGCTACAAAACGTTTATTTGAATTATCCCAGGCGAATGGATTATTGCTATTTAACTTATTTACATGCAGGCGTTTAAAGTATTTATTGTTTTGGTGAATCTCAATGAATACATCCAGGTGCTTTTTAATGAAATCAAATTCAACATTAATTTCACTTTCATCTTCAAAGGCATCATCTTTATCCACCAATGCCATGTAGCGCTGTTTTTTACTCCATTCTTTGTAATAACTATTATAGTTATCTTCCGCAACACGGATCGCTTCCTCAAACTCTAATCGGGTACCGCGTTTTTTAAGATTCACATATCGCTTAAGGGTATTCCATGATTCATGAAGAGTGATAGTCTGCAGCTGAGGAATGGTAAAGCCATCTTCTGCATAACGGGTCGCAGCTTCATGGCGTAAATCATGGAAGCGCAAATCGCTAATACCACACGCATTACATGCCCGGGTAAAGTAAGTCGACACGGTACGCGTATTCACTGGAATTAAAAGATTCTTGTCATATCCCAAGGCAAGCATTCGATCTCGGACTTCTGGTTTCATAAACTCATCAATCATATTGATGGCTCTTGGTTCCATGTGAGCATACTTATGATTACCCAAGGATCCATTCGGATTCTTAGCATCTCTGACTAACCACTGACAATTCAGATCATCGTAATCATCCAGCCGCAATGAACACAGCTCATCTTCACGACGGGCAGTGTAGAGTGCAAACCACATAATCAGATGCATAGGTGTGGAGTTCTTGACCCGTTTCCAGCTTTTATAGAAATAGTTGGTCAGCATTTGAAGTTCTTCCGCCGTAGGCAAGCGGTCACGCTGTTTAGATCTGGTCACGATGCGAGACTTCTGTAAACCAATCATGGCTTTTTCAAATTCGATTAGCACAGTCTCCAAGGGTTCGCCCCATACAAACTCTGCATGAACGATGACAGCCTTGATATGGCTTAAGTCCTTTAAGATGGTGGCAGGTGCAACACCATCAGTTCCTTTAACTGGATCGCCTTTTCTTCGCATAATTGCATAATCAGAAAAGTCTTGTCGTGTTAAAGAATAGATATTCTTCTCAGAAATATCTAAACTAGCGATGTGCTGTAGTGCTCCTGTTTTTGTTCTGGCAAAGCTGTCCGCTTCTTCCAAATACTGATAAATGAACTCCCTGAGCGTTTTGTGCTTTATTTGCACCGCCGGATTCAACATTTTTTCAGGGTGCAATTCGATTTCTGCTTCCGTGCGTTTGATCCAGTCCTCAGCTAATGACTTTTTGCTGAAAGTCTTGGATTGTTTAAATTCAGGGTAGCCTTGACGTTGTACACGGACTTGAGCTCTATACCGGGTTGTGCCGTCTTTTGTTTGTCGCTTAGTGACTGTTCCCATAAATTTGCACCATTAAAATATTGGGGTGCAAGTAGGGTGCAATCAAAGGACACTAAAAGTCAATACGAAGCGACTAAACGAAGTTAAACGAGGTTAAAGATTTTGAGCAAAAACAATGTAATTGAAGAATTGTTTGGAAGATCAATAGATAGGAAGCTTTGGGTGGCCCCCATGGCAGGTGTGACCGATCGTCCGTTTAGAACCTTGTGCAAATACTTTGGTGCAGGCCATGCGGTCAGTGAAATGATGACATCTGACAAAACTTTGCGCATGAGTAAAAAGAGCTTATATCGTGCCAATTTTGATGGAGAGCTGGCACCGATTTCAGCGCAGATTGCTGGTTCAGATCCCCATGATCTGGCTGAAGCGGCACGTTATCAGGTGGCCAATGGTGCGCAAATTGTTGATATTAATATGGGCTGCCCAGCCAAAAAGGTCTGTAACCGACTCGCCGGTTCTGCTTTATTGCAGGATGAAGATCTAGTTGCGCGTATTCTGGATGCAGTTGTGGCTGCAGTTGATGTGCCAGTGACCTTAAAAACCCGTCTTGGTTATTTGAACGGTCAGGAAAATATTATGCGTGTCGCTAAACGTGCTGAACAAGCCGGAATTGCAGCGCTAGCTTTACATGGCCGTACCCGTGAAGATATGTACCTGAATACCGCGCGTTATTCTTTAATCAAAGACGTAAAGGAAATGTTGAATATTCCCGTGATTGCTAACGGTGATATCGACAGTCCTGAAAAAGCCAAATACGTGCTGGATTATACCGGTGCAGACGCAATTATGATTGGTCGTGCAGCACAAGGTCGGCCCTGGATTTTTCGTGAAATTGCCCATTATTTAAAAACCGGTCAATATCTTGATGCACCAAGTATTACAGAAGTGAAAGATGTGCTACTGGGACATTTGACAGAATTATACGAGTTCTATGGCGAATATTCCGGCTGCCGGATTTCCCGTAAACATATTGCCTGGTACACCAAAGGTCTGCGTTCTAGCAACGAGTTTCGCCAGAACATGTATCAGGTAGAAAATACCGCTGACCAGTATCGTGTGGTAGAAGATTATTTTAATGCACTGCTAGAACATGGTTTAACCATGAATGATGTACAAGCCGAGCAAGTGAATTTACTGGAAACCAAGTGATGGCGGGCACAATTCAGCGAATCATGTAATATTTTTTGCATGAAATCCCTACCTTTTTTATCTTGAGCAGGCGGATTTTTGCATTCTGTTTACACTTCAGCCTGTCTAATACATAGCAGCACAGTTTGTTCACTTAAACTGGACAGGACTTGGACATTGCTTACTCAAGCTTCCTCTATGATGAACCTATCCAGATATAAACCAGATGTGATCCATTTTGTTTATCGTCATCATTGAGGGAGATCTGTAATGACAAATACCAATCGTCCAGTCACAGAGTTTAGCCATAAAACGTCAACGGAATTGCCACAAGAACGCAGTGAAGGCCTGAATATCAATCCGACTGATACCAATGCGCGTCCAGATTTGAATACACCCGTGAAAGATAATCCTCGTGTTCCAGACATGAATGAAGGTGAAGATAATCTGGCTGCGACCAGTGCCGGTACTTTGGGCGGAGCGGCTGTAGGCGCAGTTGCAGGTCTGGTGGGTGGCCCTCCAGGTGCAGTGGTGGGTGGTATTATCGGTGGAGTGGTTGGCGGTATTGCAGGTAATGACATTGCAACGTCTGATCATGGGAAGCAGACAGATAATTACCAGCATCCAGAGAACTTGCCTGAGGCAAATAATTATCGACATCCAGATCATTTGAGTGCAGAAGATAATTACTGGAGAGATGAGTATCATAATCGCCCGTATTTTAATGAAACGCGTAGCACATATGGCGATCTAGATTATGATCGTGATTATCGCGGTGCTTATCGAGTCGGTTATGAAAACCGTCCAATGTATGAGCATGATACGGATTTTGATCGTGCTGAACCTGAACTGCGTACCAAATGGGAACAGTTAAAAGGTGAGTCCCGCCTCAACTGGGAAGAAGCTAAATTTGCAGTTAAAGATGCCTGGCATCGTGTCACACGCTAATTCTAGATAAATTAAAAACCTCTCCATGTGAGAGGTTTTTTTATGATTCAATAATTAAAGATGCTTCATTTCCAGTACGAGCTGGTTAATCAGATCGGAAGCTTCCATTTCACGAATCTGTGCCACGTTCGAACCTGCCCAGAATGCACCATAACCTTGATCCCCATGTTTGGCAGCAGCAGCATGTAATTGCTTGGCCAGATCATAAGTATATGGATAAGCCGGAACATCCAGCCGATCGGGTGTATCCACTTCAATATGCCAGTGGTTAATGATGCCGCGTGCAGGACGACCGGAAATACTGGCACTCACCTGAGTGAGTGGCTTGGAAAATAAGGCTTTACGATAGGCATCATTGGCATTAGAAGATTTACACTGCACAAATGCAGTCCCAAGTTGCACGGCATCTGCACCGAAATCCATCATTTGACGCGCTTGCTCACCCGTCATAATCCCGCCTGCCGCTACAATCGGCAAGGAAGAATGCTGTTTGATCAGCTTCACCAGATTGGAGGTTTTGACTGAAGCATCAAACTTGGTCGAGAAAATCCCGCGATGGCCACCAGCCTCAATACCCTGCGCAATAATGATATCAATTCCGGCTGCTTCAATGGCTTTAGCTTCGGCATAATTGGTGGCAGATACCATGGTCAGAATCCCGGCCTGTTTTAGGGCTTGAATCTGATGCGGATGTGGAATCCCAAAATGAAAGCTGACTGCTCGCGGTTTGATTTCTAATACCAGATTCAGAAAGTCATCATTGTCTTTAAAACTCGGATAAATACACTCCAAATGATCTGGTGCCTGAGCGCCATATTCGGCAAATTTATCTTTAAACTGTGCAATCCATGCCTGCGCTACAGCCTCATCTACAGGAACAGTGTCATGACAGAAAAAATTAACCTGAAAAGGGCAATCTGTCAGTTCTTGAGTCTTTAAAATCTGTTGTCGCGCTGCATCAATACTGCTGGCCCCCAGACCCAGTGAACCCAAGCCGCCCTGATTGGACACTTCGGCAGCAAGCTCGGGCGTAGAGACACCTGCCATCGGTGCCAAGAAAATAGGATGTTTAATTCCGAGATTTTCTAATAAAGACATAGATTTGCTCCTTGTTATGCTTTTACTTTGCCTTTGAGCACAAAATTAAGCAAATCATATTGGTTATTTTATTTTGAAATACTGCAGCATGGGTTACGTGTTATTTACATTTCTTGCGACACGCTACGTCGCCAAAAAGATAGAACTTTTATTAGCCTAGAATTGAACACCTTATAATAGCCTTTTGGTCAAATATTTTTTGAGCTCATGTCTGATCGTATCCGTGAAAAACTGCAAATTTTAGCCGATGCTGCCAAGTATGATGTGTCGTGCTCATCCAGCGGTAGCAACCGTAAAAATAAAGACAAGGGCGTGGGCAATACCGGGAATGGCATCTGTCATAGTTATACCGAAGATGGCCGCTGTGTGTCCTTATTGAAAATTCTGTTCTCTAATGTCTGTATTTTTGACTGTTCCTATTGTGTTTCGCGCCGTTCCAATGACGTCCAGCGTGCTGCATTTACCGTGCAGGAAGTCGTGGATCTGACCATGAATTTTTATCGGCGTAATTATATTGAGGGTCTGTTTCTCAGTTCGGGGATTTTTAAATCGGCCGATCACACCATGGAACGGATGCTGCAGGTGGTCAAAAAACTTAGACTCGAAGAAAACTTTAATGGCTATATCCATCTGAAAACTATTCCGGGTGCATCACAGGAGATCATTACCGAAGCTGGACTGTATGTCGATCGTATGAGTATTAATCTGGAAATGCCGACGGAGGCGGGACTGCAAAAATTTGCGCCTGAGAAAACCCATGCCGAAGTACAAAAAGACTTGGGCATTGTGCGTGACCGGTTGATCCAGCTCAAAGATGAACGCAAGCTGATCAAGTCCGTTCCAAAATTTGTACCTGCCGGACAAACTACACAAATGGTGGTGGGCGCGCATAGTGAAACCGATCAGGACATTATTTTAATGGCTGACCGGCATTACAAGGAATTTAAGCTGAAGCGGGTGTATTTCTCTGGCTATATCCCGATTAATCCTGAAGATAAAGCCTTACCTGCTATCGGCTCAGCACCGCCATTATTAAGAGAAAACCGTCTGTATCAATCTGACTGGCTGATGCGTTTTTATGGCTTTGCTGCTGATGAAATTGTCGATGATCAGCATCCGAATCTGGAGCTGGAGATTGATCCTAAACTCAGTTGGGCCTTGCGTCATTCTGAAGCCTTTCCAGTCGATATTAACCGTGCCGACTATAAAATGATTCTACGGGTACCCGGCATAGGCGTGCGTTCTGCCCAGAAAATTGTACAGGCACGCCGTTTTGGACAGATTCATATTGACCAGCTAAGGCGCATGGGCGTGGCTTATAACCGGGCGCAGCATTTTATTCGCTGTGCGGATACACCGAAATTTAAGAAAGATCAGCACGCCCATCAGATTCGCCAGCAAATTTTGATGTCAGGGCAATCCAAATATCAGCAGCAACTTTCACCTCAATTAGGATTTGGTTTCTAGTGGCAAGTTACTGTTTTGATGGCAGCATGACTGGTCTGCTCAGTTGTGTATTTCGTGCTTTCGAGTTTAAAGAATTTAACGTGATAGTGACGGCCAATCCTCAAGCACAAACAGGTTTATTTGATGAATTTATCCATGTGGCCTCTAATGATCAGCATGGGCAGCGGGTGTGGCAGGGATTAAAGCAGAAAGTATCTTCCAGCAGTTTGCGTGCTTTTTACTATACGTTTTTGTCAGAGCAGGAAGCAGCGTTCCAGACTCTTTTTGATTTTGCAGTCTATGTCTTTCAAAACCAGCGTCCAGTCGATAAAGATTATGGTCATACTGCGGTGATCGGCATGTCGCAATGGGCCAAGCAAGTGGGGCGGGAAAAGCATCGTATGGAGGCTTTTGTACGCTTTAAAAAAGCCAAAGATGGTTTGTTTCTGAGTCTGGTCAGACCGGATTTTAATGTCTTGCCGATTATTTCCCGACATTTTCAGGAGCGTTATCAGGATCAAAGTTGGCTGATTTATGACGAGCAGCGTAATTACGGTATTTATTATGATTTAAGGCAGATGCATCAGGTCGAGATGAACGCTGAAATAATCGATCCACAAATCCGGATTGGTCATAGTCAATCATTCAGTATTGAACTGGATGATCAAGAGCTGCTATATGATCAGCTCTGGAAAGACTATTTTAACAGTGTGAATATTCAGGCGCGCAAGAACATGAAATTGCATATTCAATATGTGCCAAAGCGCTACTGGCGTTATATGAATGAGAAATTACTTTAAACAGTACATCAAGCTGCTTTCAGGCATAATAAGCATTGGTATATTTAAATTGAGTGTATAAACATGAAGGTATGGCTAACGTCATTAGCACTGCTCACTGGATTAACTGCATGTTCGGAACAACCACAAAAACCGGTCGTAGATCCAGCCAAATATCAGGTTCAGACCGCACAGGAACTGCAGCAACGTTTTGATGCACTCAATGTCCAGTTAGCCCAAGACTTTCAGAAATTTAAGAAAGTCGAAAGCATTGCTTTCGCACACCAGTTTCCTTTAGATGTCAATAATCTGCAAAGCTTGAACCAGCATCTCGTTAGCAGTACGGCATTAAAACCCAGTAAAATTGCCTATTGCGATATGATGAATAGTTATTTTGCCGATATGTACCGCTTGGGACATTACAATCTGGAACTGGTCGATGACATTAAACTGCCTAATGCCAAGAATGAAAATTTAAAAGCCAATTTCTCTGACGCTGATCATTTTTATACCTTTATTCTGGATCGTTATACGACTTATCGTCAGGTCCAGCAGACCATGGGTTATGGCTGTAATTTAAAAGCTGCGCTGTAAATCCTAAAGCCAGAAAAAAGCCCATCACAGATGGGCTTTTTTGATTTTAAGCATTAGCAACCGGTCAGTTTTTCAGACTGCGGTTTTTCATCCGAGAAGAAAATCGGACGAAGTTTTACCCCGATCCCGTTACCAATAAAAGCGAAGACCAGCCATAACCAGCCATGCAGACTACCAGAGGCAATCCCACTGAAATATGCGCCGATATTACAACCATAAGCTAAGCGTGCGCCGTAGCCCAGCATTATGCCACCTACAACAGCAGCAATCAGTGAACGTTTTGGAATATTGAAATTCGGCGCAAATTTACCTGCCAAACTTGCTGCCAACAAAGCACCCAGCATGATACCGAAGTTCATCATTGAGGTAATATCAAACCATAATGATTCTGCCAGTGCTTTGGCATTGCCTGCTTTTTGCCAATAATCCCAAGAAGCTACATCAACACCCACAAGCGTAGCACCTTTGGCACCCCAAACTGCCAGCGCAGAGGTTACGCCCCAAGGACGACCTGCGAGTGCCAGCGTAGCAAAGTTGAGCAAGGTCAGAATAATACCGCCCCAAATCAAAGGCCATGGACCACGAACAAAGCGCTTCCAGCCCTGATATTCACTGCGTGGCTCAATTTCCAGGCTGCCATGACGTTTCTTTTCGAAATAAACTGTTGCTGCAGCAATGATGGCAAAAACGATAAAGCTCAACAGTAATCCAGGGAGAACGCCTAAACTTTCTACCAGTGAAATCGGTTCAAGATGTGGCAGGGCAAACCACCAGTCAAGGTGCGAGGTCGCAATCACAGACCCGATACAGAAGAACAAGAGCGTCACCAGCATACGTGCGCTACCGCCACCTACAGTATACAACGTACCTGATGCACAGCCGCCACCAAGTTGCATGCCGATACCGAAAATAAAGGCACCAATCATGACTGACATGGAAACAGGATTAACGTTACCTTTAACTGGGTTGCCGAATAATTCACCTGCACCTAAAGCCGGGAAAAACAGCAGGACCGCCAGAGCGAGCATAATCATTTGTGCACGTAAACCACGGCCGCGACGTTCCTTGATAAAGACACGCCAGCTCGAAGTAAAACCAAATGAAGCATGGTACAGGGTCATGCCCAGTGCACCACCAATCAAGAATAATAGAGCCTGATTTAAGCCTACGATTTGATAGGCACCGATTGTACCTATGATAAGCAAGATAAAAGCTGCCCAGACCGAAATATTCGACCGTTGGGAAGCAGCAACAATGACTGACATGGGAGATTAAATTATTAAAAATAAAGGCTGGTATTCTACTGAATTTCAGTTTAAATGCAGCCCGTTTTGCCGAGTGAATCACAATTAAGTCATTCTAATACTTGATAAGTTTTATCAGTTTATCTGATTTTGTCGACTCATTTAGATAAAAAATGATCCCATCAAGAATTAATGCAATTTCAATTTAGATCATTCGCTATTTAAAATCATCTCTAATAAAAAAGCCTGCAATCGCAGGCTTTTAAACATCAAGCTGAATCCTAAAATCAGTTTTCAGCTTTTTCCCGAACTTCTCCGGCACCTTCCTCAACTGCCGCAGCTGTTGCTGCAGTTGCTTTACGTGCTGCTTCCGCAGTGGCATCTGCTGCTCTAGACGTTGCAGCAGCTGCTTCGTCCGCTGCCTGAGCAGTATTTTCCGCGGCATTATCCATTGCTCGTTCGGTTTCTACCGCAGCCTCACGGCTGGCATCTTCCATATCATGACCGGCTTGATTGGCTGCATTTTCTAAATGCTCACCTGTGGTTGCGCCGGTTTCAGGCGCTTCTTCTTTACTACAGCCGACTAAGGCAACAGTGGTCGCCAAACCTAAAGCAATCAGTAATTTATTCATCGAGTAATATCCTTTTGTTGTTGTAGAGCTGCAATCTAATTTAGCAGCCATTTGTTTAGATTTATGCTAGCAAATAGATCAACATTTGTTGATTAACTGTAACTTTTTTCGATACTTATACTGTAATGGCACAGTCGGAAGTTGTTTTAAGTTTCATGGAATAGTGATATTCACAGAGAGGGGAGCTTCAAAACTATCATTCGACATGCAGATTATAGTATGAAGTTTGGTATTTAGATATTTGGCATCATGAGCCAGAGATAATTCTAAAAATGAAGAAATGAAAGACAGAAAAAAGCCCGCATGATGCAGGCTTTTTTTAAGAAAAACTTATAGACCAGCAGAGGCTTTAAGCGCTTCCACTTTGTCAGTTTTTTCCCAGGTAAATGCAGTATCTGAACCTTCACGACCGAAGTGACCATAAGCAGCAGTTTGCTTATACATTGGCTGGATCAGGTCAAGCATACGGGTAATGCCATATGGACGTAAGTCGAAATGTTCACGAACCAGTGCAATAATCAATTCTTCAGAGACTTTTGCAGTATTGAATGTATTGATTGAAATTGAAGTTGGCTCAGCAACACCAATCGCATAAGACACCTGAATCTCACACTTGTCAGCCAAGCCAGCAGCAACGATGTTTTTCGCCACATAACGACCTGCATACGCAGCAGAGCGGTCAACTTTAGATGGATCTTTACCAGAGAAAGCACCACCGCCGTGACGTGCCATACCGCCGTAGGTATCTACGATAATTTTACGGCCAGTCAAACCACAGTCACCCACAGGACCACCGATCACAAACATACCCGTTGGGTTGATGTGGAATTTGGTGTCCGCATGGAACATGTCAGCAGGAATGATTTTCTTCACAATCTCTTCAATCACAGCTTCTTTCAGGTTCGCTTGAGTGATTTCAGAATCATGTTGAGTCGAAAGAACGACTGCATCTAAACGAACTGGTACGCCATTTTCATAAGCAAACGTTACCTGGCTTTTTGCATCTGGGCGTAACCATGGCAAGGTGCCATTACGGCGTAATTCAGCCTGCTTTTCCATCAAGCGATGCGCATATGAAATCGGCGCAGGCATTAATACATCAGTCTCGCGGCTGGCGTAACCGAACATTAAACCTTGGTCGCCGGCACCCTGATCTTCAGGTTTCTGGCGGTCGACACCTTGAGCAATTTCAGGTGACTGTTTACCAATCATGTTGATCACGGCACAGGTTGAACCATCAAAACCAAGATCAGAATGGTGATAACCAATTCCGTTTACGGTATGACGTACAATTGCCTCAAAATCAACATTTGCTGTCGTTGTGATTTCACCGGCAAGTACAACCGCACCTGTTTTTACAAGCGTTTCACAAGCAACCCGTGCATATGGGTCTTCTTTTAAGATTGCATCCAAAATAGCGTCACTGATTTGGTCAGCCATTTTATCTGGATGGCCTTCGCTTACAGATTCCGAAGTAAATACAGCGTACTCGCGCATAGTCCTATCACAGTTAATTTTAAAGACCCGATATGTTACATCGAGTTGCGCTCTAGGACTAGCTTAACACGACAAAATTGGTCGAAATTGTTTCAAATTATTGTGTTTTTAATTGATTAATAGAATTAAAAAAATTGATATGTCTATTTAGACAGCATTATTGATTGGGGAATATGAAGCAACAATATTTTAATCCGTCAGACTGTCAGAAAATTAAATGCTTAGATTTCCGATTAAATCTTAAAAAAATAGACGATAGACAAAATACAAAGCTCAAAATTCAAAATTTACTTAAGCAAGTGATCATTACATCAATAAAGCAGATTCAGGCTGTGCGCCTTGCGACCAAATGTCTTGTTGATGTTCGGGTATATCTTCATATTAGCGCTAAGTCTTCCACATTAGCTGGTTAGGAATGGCGACATCTTTTGCTATGGACTTCTTGGAGCAAGACTGTAAGGAGATCAGAAATCATGTATCAAAAGGCATTTACCCTGATTGAAGTGCTGATCGTGCTCATCATTATCGCGATTTTAGTGACGATGGCTTTTATGAGTTATCAAGCTTATGTCGTGCGTAATCAATTGGCCGAAGTGTTTGAACAGGCTGGAGCATATCGAACCCAGTTTATTGCTTCGGATCAGCACTGTGATGCCGGACGCCAGATTGGTGGGCATGGTCAATATATCGAAAAAGTCATTATTAATGCCGCTTGCCGGATAGAGTTCAAGATACGAGAGCAGGGTGTAGATACTGCGATTCGCGGGAAATCAGTCGCTTTTGATGTTCATAGTGGCAAATGTTATTCCACTGATATTCAGCAGCGCTATTTGCCTAAAGATTGTCAAGGACAATAAGTCTGCCGAGGTTGGAAATTAGCCTAGGCAAATTAGATTTCACCTGTATATCAAACAATCCTGCCAATATTTTATAAAATTTAATACAAATTACATTATGAATACATCAGAGAATTGTATGAATTTTCTTCAAAAATAATGGTGTGAGACATATGAAATAGAAACAAAATCAGCATAAATTCAATCCTGTTTATCAGCTTGAAATCCAGATACAGAAATTAAAGTCGCTTTTGAAATGCAGGATAATTCAATCTGTAAACCAGTAGAGCGAATCAAAGCCGAAGAAGAAATGTGGAATAATTGTACGATAAGGCAAGAGACACTCAATAAACTGATAAATATTGTTGGTTAGTCTTTACCCCTCGCTGTTTTTTTAAGACAATAGACAGCAGTTTTGAAAGTCTTTTCATCATTTCCTATTTCTGAATATTTTGGACTCTGATTTATGACAACCCCGCTTAATGAACGTCGTATTGCAAACGCAATTCGTGTATTGGCAATGGATGCTGTGCAAAAAGCAAACTCAGGACATCCAGGTGCTCCAATGGGGATGGCAGATATCGCTGATGTGGTTTGGCGTGAATTCATGAACCACAACCCGACCAACCCGAATTGGGCAAACCGTGACCGTTTTGTATTATCAAATGGCCATGGCTCTATGCTTCAATATGCGCTTCTTCATTTAACGGGCTACGATCTTTCGATTGAAGATCTTAAAGCATTCCGTCAACTTCATTCTAAAACACCTGGTCACCCGGAGTTGGGCTATGCACCAGGGATTGAAACGACGACTGGTCCTTTAGGTCAAGGCATCGCGAATGCTGTCGGTTTTGCACTGGCTGAAAAAACTCTAGCTGCGCAATTCAACAAAGACGACATCCAAGTTGTAGATCACTTCACTTATTGCTTCCTCGGCGATGGCTGTTTGATGGAAGGTGTTTCTCACGAAGCATGTTCTTTGGCGGGTACATTGGGTCTGGGCAAATTGATTGCTTACTATGACGACAATGGCATCTCGATTGACGGCGAAGTGGAAGGCTGGTTCTCTGACGATACAGAACAACGCTTTCTGGCATACGGCTGGCAAGTGATTAAAGTTGATGGCCACGATGCAGATGCAATCCGTCAGGCAACGATTGAGGCGAAAGCTGAAACTGCTAAACCAACCATCATTATCTGTAAAACCGTGATTGGTTTGGGTTCACCAAACAAGCAAGGTAAAGAAGACAGTCATGGTGCACCACTCGGTCATGACGAAATCGTGTTGACTCGTGAAGCGCTAGGTTGGACTGACGAAGCATTTGTGATTCCTGAAGATGTTTATGCAGCTTGGGATGCGAAAGCCAAAGGTGCTGAATCAGAAGCAGCTTGGAACGAAACATTTGCTGCTTATGCTGCAAAATATCCAACTGAAGCCGCTGAATTTAAACGTCGTTTATCTGGTGAATTACCGGCTGACTTCGTTGCAAAAGCGGATGCCTATATTGCAGAAGTGAATGCCAAAGCTGAAACAATTGCAACGCGTAAAGCCAGCCAAAATGTATTGCAAGCACTTGTTCCATTATTGCCAGAAGTTCTAGGTGGTTCTGCGGATCTTGCAGGTTCTAACCTGACCCTTTGGAAAGGCGCGCAAGGCGTACAGGACAATCCGGCAGGTAACTACGTACACTATGGCGTACGTGAATTCGGTATGACTGCAATCGCGAATGGTGTTGCACTGCATGGCGGGTTCATCCCTTATGTAGCAACATTCCTGATGTTTATGGAATATGCACGTAATGCGGTACGTATGTCTGCATTAATGAAACAGCGCGTGATCCATGTGTATACGCATGACTCAATTGGTCTGGGTGAAGATGGCCCAACGCATCAACCTGTTGAGCAGATCGCATCCCTTCGTGGTACACCAAACCTAAATACATGGCGTCCATGTGACACCGTTGAAGCAGCAATTTCTTGGAAATCTGCATTAACGCGTGCTGAAGGTCCAACCGCATTGATCTTCTCTCGTCAGAACTTGCCATTCCAAACCCGTACTCAAGCTCAAATTGAGAACGCTGCGAAAGGTGGCTATGTATTGGCTGAAGAAAAAGGCGAATTGAAAGCCATCATCATTGCAACTGGTTCTGAAGTATCTCTGGCAATGGAAGCTTATGCACAGCTTGAAGGCGTGCGTGTCGTGTCTATGCCATGTGCTGAAGAATTCATGAAGCAAGATGCAGCTTATCGTGAAGCGGTTCTTCCATCAAATATTCGTGCACGTGTTGCTGTTGAGGCTGCACATGTTGATTACTGGTGGAAATTTGTGGGCCTTGATGGTCGCGTAATCGGTATGACAACGTATGGCGAATCTGCACCTGCAAAAGATCTGTTCCAGTTCTTCGGGATTACCACTGAAGCAGTTGTAGCAGCTATAAAAGAGATTACTGCATAATCAACTGATTAAGCAGTTTTTTAAAAGACGCTCCATTTTTGGGGCGTCTTTTATTTTTTCGCTTTTTAGCGTTGTTTTCATGTGGCAATCGTTAGAAAGTTCTCCCATAGTCGAAATGAAAGAGTGAGATGAACATGAGCTTGTATGAACAAATTAACGATGAAATTATTTTAATGGATGCAGGCGAACTCAAGTGGATCGGACAGGAGTTAGCTCTTGAAGCGATGGTTGCAGTTGATTTAATGCTGCAAGAATTAGCCGAAGAAAAGGTCATTAAAGTGCGTCGTAAAAATCATGAAAAGACGACTGGCCTAAAACAGGTTGATCGTATTCTGGTTGAAAAACTTTAAACATAAAGCATGAAAAGTCCCTGATTGGGCCTTTTTTTATGCCGGATGATTTTCATCTGACAGGTTGCTTATGAGCACCAGATGAGATAAAGCTAAGTTTAGGCCGCTATAAAAATTCAGCGACTACTATCGAAATGACTTAAATTAAAGAAATAAGCCAAAGAAGCGGTTAAACATGAATATACAGCCCCAGATCCAGATCAAATCTTTAGAGCAAATATCACAGGCAGAATGGCTATTTTTATGGCAAGACTATCAACGCTTTTATCAGACGCAAATTTCTGAAGAGGTAAGTGAAAATACCTGGGATAAATTAACCAATTATGAATTAGATTCAATGTACGGTTTTGCGGCGCTGATGGATGGAAAGGTCGTGGGGATTGTGCATGTTATCGAACATAATAGTAGCTGGACAGTAAGACCTTATGCCTATTTGCAGGATCTATTTACCCATCCTGACTATCGGGGAAAGGGTGTGGCGCGTAAGTTGATTCAACATGTCTATCAGGTTGCACAGCAGCGTAATTGCGACCGGGTTTACTGGCTGACTCAGGAATCAAATCATCAGGCACAAGCATTGTATAACAAAGTCGCCAAGAAAACTGGATTCATCCAGTACCGTATGGATTAAAGCTCAAAAATTAAAAAAAATAACTTACAATTTTATCGTTTCATCACTGCAACAAAACGTTTTATCTTTAGGGCTGTAAACGGTTCCAGATTCTATACACTTAATAACATCCAAAACGTGAGATAAAAACATGAATTTCAAAACATTAGCATTAGGCTTGGCGGTCGCATCTGTAGCAACAGTTTCTATGGCAAAACCAGTGGCCTATACGATTGACCCGACTCATTCAGCAACGGTGTTCTCTTGGAGCCACTTTGGTTTCTCTACACCATCTGCAAACTTCAGTGACATCCAAGGTACGATTAATGTTGATAATGTAAAACCTGCGAATTCTTCGGTCAATGTGAATATCCCGGTTGCAAGCATTAATACGAATGTGAAAGCGCTGGATGACCATATTAAGACAGCAGAATTTTTTGATGCTGCCAAATATCCGAATATCACTTTTAAAAGTACTAAAGTTCAGGCTTTAGGCAAAAACAAATACAAAATCACCGGTAACTTAACCGTAAAAGATGTCACTAAACCTGTGGTACTGGACGCAGTTTTAAATAAACAAGGCATGCACCCAATGACAAAATTACAAACGATTGGTTTCAATGCAACCACTTCATTTAACCGTTCAGCCTTTGGGGTAGGCGGTTATGTTCCAAATGTGGGCGATAAAATTACAGTGAACATTACTACCGAGGCTTCTGTACCTGCTCCGAAAAAGTAAAAATGACAAATAAAAAAGCACCCAGTTGGGTGCTTTTTTATTACGGTTATTTAAGTTGCAGGTTTTCTAAATAATGCATCAATACCGAACTGGCTGCCTGTTCAAGCGCGGGCGCATAGCTTTGATGATCCGCCCGCAAGGCAGGGATATTGATCTGGGCTTTGCGTAACTCACAGGTATGTCCAATCAGCCATTTCTCTAAACTTTCACTGGCCACTTCAGCATGGAATTGTAGTGCTAGAATATTCTGTCCTACCCGAAAGGCCTGATTTGGATAAAGATCAGAGCTGGCCAGCAATTCAGCCTGTTCAGGTAGGTCAAAGGTATCACCATGCCAATGCAGGACGTCAATATCATCCAGAGCTTTTAGTGGATTATTTTCAATAGAAGCAAGACTGAGTTTAGACCAGTCAATTTCCTTTACATCTCCTGGATAGACTTCAGCATCCAATGCAGCAGCAATTAATTGCGCACCTAAACAGATGCCTAATGTCGGTAAATTCTTTTGCAGGCGAACTTTAAGTAAGTCTATTTCCTGTTGTAAAAAAGGATAATCCTCAGTTTCATAGACTGCAATCGGGCCACCGAGAATGACTGTTAATCCGGGATGTTCAAAAGCCTTAGTGAGATCATCGATACCGGCTTCGAAATAACGCACACGTAAGCCGAGCTGATAAAAAATATCTTCCCAAGCGCCTAAGTCTTCAAAAGCGAGATGTTGAATGGCATAAACGGTATCGGGGAGGTGGGCTAAGTTCAGCATAGTTTTTTGATATCAAGAGAATGATTTAATTTAACGTGAATCAAAAGCAAAATAAAAGGCTTTATCTACCGATCCTGTGCAAAATAGAAAATAATGAGCATCGCTGCGCTATCAGAAAGTTTCTAAAAATTTCCGTGTGATCGCTACATTAAGCAGTTCATTTTTTCTTTTGTGTAGGAAAGAGAGTAGAGTAAGACTGCCGTACTGAATAAAAACAACAAGACCATCAGGATCAAGGATATGCAAAATATACGTTTATATGTCGATAAAAACAGAATCAGCCCCTATGCCATGTCGGTTTATGTTGCCTTAAAAGAAAAGGGTTTAGATTTTCAGGAAATCGTGATTGATTTAGATCAGCAGCAACAGAAATCCGCGGCTTATCAAGCCATTTGTCCAAGTGCTAAAGTTCCGTGTTTAATAGTAGATAACTTTAGCCTGTTTGAATCATGGGCGATCACTGAATACTTGGAAGATGCCTTTCCGGCTCCAAGTTATCCGGCCTTATATCCTAAGGAAATTCAGGCCAGAGCCAAATGTCGCGCCATACAAGCTTTGGTCAAAACCGATTTTATGCAAATCCGCCAGCAGATGCCTTCCGATTGGGTATTTCACCCAGCAAAAATATCTACACCTCTTACAGCTCCGATCACTGAAGAAATTCAGCGCTTGGTGAATGTGGCAGAATATATGCTGGAGGACATATGGTTGACTGAACACTGGTCCATTGCAGACTTTGATCTGGCCTTTATGTTGCATCGTTTGCTGAGCCATCAGGTGAAACTTCCTGTGAAAATAATAGAATATGTCGAGCGTAATTTTAAGTGTGCTTCGGTACAAGCCTGGCTTGCAGAACATGAAAAAGCTAAAACTTTAATCTAATGCCGACTGATAAAACAGTTCATAAAAAAACCTACTTAAATAGATAAAATTCAAGCGTAATATGAATCAGAATAAAACTTGAAAGATACAGAGGATATAATCCTCATTGAATAAGAAGGAAGGAGTGGCCGGTGGGGAATTCACATCATCATGAACATAGTCATGTCACTGTGACTGCAAAAAATGCCAAAAAATTATCAATAGCGTTGGCATTAACCACGACTTTTTTAATTGTGGAAGTGATTGCCGGTTTTCTGACTCAAAGTTTGGCCCTACTTTCTGATGCTGCGCATATGTTTACCGATGCTGCTGCACTGGCTATCGCATTAGTGGCCATTAAAATTGGACAAAAACCGGCAGACAATAAACGGACTTTTGGTTATCAGCGTTTTGAAATTCTGGCTGCCCTGTTTAACGCCTTGATGCTGTTTGTAGTTGCGATTTATATCTTGTTTGAAGCTTATCAGCGTTTGAGTCATCCGCCGGAAATCCAGAGTTTGGGGATGATGATCGTAGCCACCTTGGGGCTGACCATTAATCTGATTTCCATGAAAATTCTGGTATCCAGTAGTCAGGAAAGTCTCAATGTTAAAGGTGCTTATCTGGAAGTTCTCAGTGATGCGCTGGGATCAGTCGGAGTAATTATTGGGGCACTAGTGATTTATTTGACTGGCTGGATGTGGATGGATGCGCTGATTGCGGTATTGATCGGATTTTGGGTATTGCCAAGAACCTGGATTTTGCTGAAACAGAGCATCAATATTCTGCTTGAGGGTGTGCCGGATGAAATTGATATTGAAAAATTACGCCACGATCTTTTGGCGCTCGAAGGGGTTCAGGACATTCATCAGCTCAAGGTTTGGGCAATTACTTCCAAAAAAGTCATGCTGACTGTGCATCTGGTTGCGCCGAATGTGGATTATCAGAAACTGCGGCATCAGACCTTTGAGATGCTTCACCATGAGCATCATATTACCGAGATGACTTTGCAGATTGAAGCGGAAGACTGCCCACCAGAACATCGGGGACAATCCTCACATCTGCATTCACATGTCGAAACCCATCAGCATTGAAGTGGAATAATATAAGAATCGGGAAAATTGATTATTTTTTTAAAAGTGAGCGAATCACATCCAAATAACTTGGCGGAGCATCGACATACTCACGCTCCCTTAACATCTGGTGCATTCTCGCCAGCTTTTGATGCGGAACAGAGGCCATCAAATGATGTTCAATATGATAGTTCACATGAATCGGGGCAACCAGAGCACGTGCCAACCAACCTGCACGAGTGGTTCGGGTATTACTAAGGGCAGAATGACTGGTTTCTAATCCGGCATGCTCAGCCATGGCTCGGATGCGGATAAACAGGGGAAATGGAGTGATATAGGCAAGAGGCCATAATAAATACAGTTTAGGATGTCCGCTGGCCCACAGTGCAGAAAAAATTGCTGCATTTGAGATCAGCATACCTGAACTATTTTTCAGCAGATTTTTTGCGAGTTCTAGATTGCTACGATCACCACGCAGAATTGGCTTGGGGTCGTTGGAAACACTCCATTCCAGTAATTCAAGATCCATCAATACCCGACCTGCAAGAAACTTAAGCCCAGATTGTCCATTCAGGTCACGGAAAAATTTCCTGAATAGTGAGCTTTGAGTAATGGGAAATTTTTTTACCAACCCCAAGTCAGGATCATCTGGCTGTGAGGTTTTAGCATGATGTTTCAGATGATAAGGACGATACTTGCTAACATCATTCCAGATCGGGCGTGCACAGAGCCAGTCGGTCAAATGAGTGTTTAACCATTTAGTTTTGAACAGGCTATGATGTGAGGCATCATGCATCAAAATAGCCATCGCAAGCTGGCGTCCCGCAAGAATGGCCAATGCCAGCGCGCACATCAGGACTTTCCCCCATGTAGGTAAATATTCCCAGCTATAGGCAACCGTACCAAAGGTCATGACAATTACGGTCCAGGTTGAACCTACTGCCCAGGCACCGTGTAAGTCTGAGGTCGTGGTGAGTTCTTTAATTTCATCACGACTAAAAAGTTCTGTGACACTGACCTTGCTGTTCATTCTTCTGCCTATATTTAGTTCTTATTGCTTTATTCAATATATTTGGATGAAATATTACAGTCAATTTATTTTTGTGTATAAAAAAGAAATAAATTAGACCCCTTGGTCTTTAAAATAGTGTTGCCATAAAAGTTGACCCTGTTTTTCTATTTTGCGGACTGCGAGCTCAAATTGTTGTCGGGCATCGGTGTCTATCCATTCTGCAGGAAGCAAAGGATCAGCACGTAAACTAAACAGGGCAGATTTACCTAGATAAAAGGCACTTTTTGCAGCCTCTGCTAAAGTCAGATTTTGGTAATTTTCAAACCAGTCGTTAATATCATGCTGTACTGCATGATAGGTCTGATGTAGCTCTTCGATATCCCATAAATCACGAATTTCGGTTTCACTTTCCAGTTGACTGACTTGGAAAAAACGTGCGTCAGGATCTAATCCAAACTGGATTACAGCTGTTTTTAATGGACTTAGGTTTAGCGTTAAATTATCGGGACGAATAAAAACATTTTGCTCTAGTTCCTGAAAACCATAATAACGCAGCGCTTTTTCTCTTTTATATAAGGCGGTACGGTCTACACGTCCCAAAGTGCCGGTATAGACCAATACATATTTTCCGTTCCATGTGGTCGCCGTTTGCATATCAGGGTGTTTGTTTAAGCTGATAAAAGAAGTATCGAATTTTTTCTCTAGCAATTGATACACGCCGCGTTCCACAGCTTGAATGAAATTTTCCTGATTTAATCGAGCCACAGCGACACGGATACCATTGTCAGATATACCCAATAATTCAGCAGCAGCTAATATCCGCTTAATAGTCAAGGTTGAGTTCTTAGAAGCGTAGAGTAAGTCTAAAACAAGATGACGAGCATTCAATTTATAAGTCATGAAACGATATCGTTATGAAAGGGATTGAAAGTTTTAAAGTTTATCCACAATAGCACTTTGTCATGAATAACCCAAAAAAATTGTCAGGGTAAAAGAGGATGAATAAGTGATTTGAGATATACATTTTATTAATAAATTTTTTTCAAACACAATAAAAAAACCCTTATCTTTCGATAAGGGTTTTTCGTATTCTGGAGCGGGAAAGGAGACTCGAACTCCCGACCCCAACCTTGGCAAGGTTATGCTCTACCAACTGAGCTATTCCCGCAATGAGGTGAATTATAGAGAATTCCACAGCAGTGTCAACTCCCTATAAATCTGTTTGATTAATTAATCAGCACGACGCCAAACTGTACCTTGACGAGTATCCTCAAGTACCACGCCTTGATCAAGTAAAGATTGACGAATCTCATCCGCACGTGCGAACTCTTTGGCTTTCTTGGCATCCTGACGCTGTTGAATCAAATCTTCAATTTGTTCAGGTGACAATCCTAGAGCTTCTTGACCAATGTCAGATTTGAGGAACTCATCTACATTTTGCTGTACCAGACCGAGAATATTGGTCAGGTGACGTAAAGTTGCGTAGTAGATCGCTGCCTGTTCCGCATTTTCTTCTTTCACGGTACGATTCAGCTCTTTATTGATTTCGAACAATACCGCAATCGCTTCAGGCGTATTGAAATCATCACGCATAGCGGCATTGAAACGCTCAACCAAAGCCTCATCCAGAGTTTCAATCAGATGATCACCATAAACCGCCTGATAGGTTTTAAAAGAATGGTAGAAACGAGACAAGGTATTTTTTGCTTCTTTTAAGGCAACATCCGAGTAATTCACCGGGCTACGATAATGGGAAGAGACAATAAAGTAACGCACCACTTCCGGATGGAATTTTTCAATCACGTCGCGAATGGTGAAGAAATTGCCTAAAGACTTCGACATTTTCTCGCCATCGACATTGATGAATCCGGCATGCATCCAGTAATTAACATACTGTTCGCCAGTAGATGCTTCAGATTGTGCAATTTCATTTTCATGGTGCGGGAAAGTCAGATCAGCACCACCGCCATGAATATCGAAATGATTGCCTAGGCAGCAGGTCGACATTGCTGAACATTCGATGTGCCAGCCTGGACGGCCATTGCCCCAAGGTGATGCCCATGACGGTTCATTTTCCTTGGCATGTTTCCAGAGGACAAAGTCAAACGGGTGTTTCTTTTCGACTTCAACATCGACACGTTCAGACGCGCCGGCTTGCATATCTTCTAATTTACGGCCAGAAAGACGACCATATTTGGCAAACTTCTCGACCTCAAAGTAGACATCACCATTATTGGATGGATAAGCCGTACCTTTGTCGACCAGGTTGCTGATCATATCTTGCATCTGATCGATGTAATCTGTGGCTTTAGGTGCTACATCAGGTGCAAGGCAGCCCAGTTTGGCAAAATCCTCATTCATCGCATCAATAAAGCGGCTGGTTAGCTCTGAGATACTTTCGCCATTTTCATTGGCACGTTTAATAATTTTATCGTCAATATCCGTAATATTACGCACATATTTGACCTTCCAGCCTTGGCTACGCAGGAAACGGATAATATAGTCAAATGCAACCACTGTACGTGCATGTCCAATATGACAGTAGTCATACACCGTCATACCACAGACATACAGATCAATTTGACCTTCAACACGAGGTACGAATTCTACTTTTTTGCGTTGCTCTGAGTTATATAGAACAAATGGTTGCATAGCTGTTCAAAAGACTTCAAATAAAAGGATGAATCATCTTAACCTAAGCATAATTATTCATAAAGATAAAAGCGTAAAAAGCCTCAGTTATTTAGGGGAGTTAGGCAACGAGAGTGATTTATAAAGAAGGGGTTCAGGAAGTGAAATAGCGAATATTGAGCTTACATTTTCAGAGGCAGTGTTTGCCAGTCTGATGGAATTATATTTGAATGAGTCTGGTCTGATTTGACCCAAACTTATTTCGGATAGCGTAAGCGTGTTACCCTAAAAAATAAAAACAAGTGCCTTTTACAGCGTCAAAAATGGAGCGAATGTAGAGGCGGAGATACCAGATTGTGCAAGTTGAATACAATCTGAATATATTAAAAATCCGTCGAATCTTCTACATTTAGAAAGCTTACAATTGCATAGCTATGCTAAAATTGCGAAAATTATGCCCATCAAACCAGAGTTTTTCTCTGTCCTTAGCGTAGGTAAACAGGCTTTGAATCCACAAAAAACAGCGAATCAACTAGATTTCCAGAAAGTCGCACTTGAAACACTGCGCATCGAAGAAAATGCACTACAGATTTTAGCAACACAGATTGATAACCGGTTTAGCCGGGCATGTGAAATTATTTTACAGTGTACTGGCCGTCTGGTGATTACCGGAATGGGCAAGTCAGGTCATATTGGCCGTAAAATGGCGGCGACCTTTGCTTCGACCGGAACTCCCTCATTCTTTATGCATCCAGGTGAAGCCGGTCATGGCGACTTGGGTATGTTAGTGGCTGGTGATGTGCTGATTGCGATTTCAAACTCGGGCAAGAGTGATGAAATCATGATGTTGATGCCACTCATCAAACATCTGGAAATTCCGCTGATTACCATCAGTGGTGATGATCGTGGTCCAATGCCACAAAATGCTGATGTAGCTTTGACGTTGGGTAATATCCAAGAAGCCTGTCCACTGGGTTTAGCGCCGACATCGTCAACGACGGCAACATTGGCTTTGGGTGATGCTTTGGCGGTGGCTTTACTGGACGCTCGCGGCTTTACCTCAGATGATTTTGCACGCTCACATCCTGCAGGTGCGCTGGGTAAGCGTCTGTTATTGCACGTGAAGCATCTGATGCGTACTGGCGCAGATTTACCTAAAGTCTCGCCAGATACCGCCATGAATAAAGTATTGTACGAAATTTCCAACAAGCGCTTGGGCTTAACCACAGTCGTCGATGAAAATGATGTGTTGCTGGGGATTTTTACCGATGGTGACTTGCGTCGCTTGATTGATAAGCAGCAAGGTTTTGATGTCAATCTGGCTATTCAGGACGTGATGACCAAAAATCCGTTGACCATTTCTCAGGAAGCACGTGCAGTGGTCGCACTGGAACGTATGAATGAACATAAAATTAATCAATTTGTAGTTGTTGATGATGCCAATAAAGTCATTGGCGTGATTAGTATGCATGACCTGATTCAGGCTGGGGTAAATTAATAAATGGCATCTTATGTATTATTAGAGCAGGCACGTCATATTGCAGCACTGGTGCTTGATGTAGATGGTATTTTAAGTGATGGCTTTGTAACGCTGACCAATACTGGCGATGAGATCAAATCCTTTGATATTCGTGATGGTCTGGGCATGAAACTGGTTCAACAAGCAGGAATCAAGGTGATTATTATCACCGGACGTAAAAGCAATATCGTAGAAAAGCGTATGTCGGATCTGGGTGTTGATCTGGTCTATCAGGGCCGTGAAGACAAAGGTACAGCACTTCGTGAAGCCTGTGCGCAGCTCAATATTGATCCTGAAGATTGCCTGTACATGGGCGATGATTGGCCTGATCTGTCTGCTTTTGCCATTGCGGGCATGAAAGTGACCGTGCCTAATGGTCATGTCGAAGTTCGCCGCCGTGCCGATCTGGTGACTCAGGCGCAGGGTGGACGTGGTGCGGTGCGTGAAATCTGCGATATGCTGTTAATGTCCAAAGGCATGTACCAAGAGTTACTTGAAAAATATACTCGTGCGCCTTATTAATAAGTCATATCTTTTGGATTAAGTACACCGCTTATGGATACTAAAGTTTTATATATTACGGCCGTGATTATTGCCGCAATAAGTGGTGGTTATTACTATTACAGCGGCAAGGGCAACAAGCTGCAGGCAGACTCTGCGCGCAGCATGACCTATTCCGCTCAAAATATTAACTTAACCCAGACGGATGAAGCAGGCCAGGTGTCGGTTCGTGCCCAAGTGGACCGACTTGAGCAGAATCTGCAGCTAGAAACCTCAAAGCTGGAAAATCTGCAAGCATCGACTTATGACAATGGTAAAGTCGATGCGACTTTCTTTGCCAAAATGGCGCATGGTTATGATGACAATACAAAAGTTGTACTCTCTCAAGAAGTGCTCGCCACCAAAATCATGCAAAATGGGAAAATGCAGTTTCGTACTGAAGAACTGACTGCTTTTCCGAAAACACGTGAAATTGAAACAGACAAGACAGTGATTGTGGAATCTCCACAGGCTGAATTTGTCAGCCAGGGTCTTAAAGCCAATCTTAATGATGGTCAATACGAATTCTTTAATATTCGAGGAAAGTATGAACCAAACTCCTAAAGCCAAAATGATGCACACTTTCCTGAAGCGTATGACGCTGGCGACTGTGGTTGGACTCGGTTCAATCGCTGCTTTTGCACTGCCATCTGACCGTAACCAGCCAATCACTTTGCTGGCTGACCGGGCGACTTTCAATGAGCGGACGGGTGTGACGACGTATTCGGGCAACGTTATCATTGAACAGGGCACCATGAAGCTGCAAGCCAATTCGATTGTGGCCAATCTGAACAATAAGCGTCAGATCAGCCTGATTACAGCGACAGGCAGCCCGGCACAGTTCCAGCAAAAAGTGGATCCGGCCAAAGGTCTTGCCAAAGGTCAGGCGCAGAAAATTGTCTACAATGCTGAAACCGGGATTATTACCTTGTCAGGTAATGCCTTCCTGCAACAGGACGGTGCCAGTATTCGTGGTGCGACTTTAAAATACAGCATGAACAAAGGCGATATCGAAGCTACCGGAACACCAAACAAAACCGGTTCATCGTCTGGCCGTGTACAAATCGTGATTCCACCCTCTAGTTCAACATCCTTCCCGGGAGCGCGTGATTAATGGAGCAATCGCAGCAGGTTCAAACCTTAACCATTAAGCATCTGGCGAAAAACTATAATAAACGCTGGGTAGTGAAAGATGTGTCGTTCAGCATGGAAAGTGGCCAGATTGTTGGGTTGCTGGGACCAAATGGCGCCGGTAAAACCACCAGTTTCTATATGGTGGTCGGTCTGGTGCGGATGGATAAGGGGGAAATCTATCTCGATGATCTAGATCTTTCCGACCTCGCAATGCATGAACGGGCACGTAAGGGAATTGGTTATTTGCCGCAGGAAGCTTCGATTTTCCGAAAACTGACAATTTCCGAAAATATTATGGCGATTCTGGAAACCCGTAAAGATATGACCAAGGCACAACGTCAGCAACGTCTGGCGGAGCTATTGGCAGACTTTAAAATCACCCATATCAAAGATTCTTTGGGCATGAGCGTATCTGGTGGGGAACGACGTCGTGCCGAGATTGCGCGTGCACTTGCGGCTGACCCAAAATTTATGCTACTCGATGAGCCTTTTGCCGGTGTCGATCCGATTTCGGTTGGAGATATTAAGGATATTATTACGAACTTGAAAGATCGCGGAATTGGGGTGCTGATTACCGATCATAACGTGCGTGAAACGCTGGCGATTTGTGAGCATGCTTATATTGTCAGTGAAGGCGCATTGCTTGCTGAAGGCACACCAGAAGAAATTCTGGCGAATGAGACCGTGAGAAAAGTTTATCTGGGTGATGATTTCACTGTTTAAATAATCCTGCTTTATATAAAAACCCTGCATCAGACGCCAGTTGTCGGATGCAGGGTTTTTTTTTTGATCAAATCAAAGTGAAAAAGATTTCTTTTAAAGGGATTTGATATATGGTTAGGCTAAAACAAGAAACATCACATAATTATACGATTTAGGGCAGAACACTTTAAAAAAAATCAGGGGAAAACAGATCAAAAAAGAAGGGGATTGATACTTCTTCTTTTGCCTTTATCTGTGTCTTTAGGGCATGCAGAAAGCTCACCCCATTATTTTACCAATCTCAAGAATAGCTTAGGTCAGCTGATTGCACCCAAACCGACACGATCAGCACACACCATTGATATTACCTCGCTCGGTCATTATTCATTAGATACATCAAAAGTAGCTGAGCTGCCGCAAATTACCCGGCCACAGTCAGGACAGCCAGCTTTAAGTTCTACGATCACAGCTGGCATTCCACAAAAAATGAATCTGGTGGAAGCCGTACACTGGGCAGTGCAACGACGTCCTGAAATCACTCAGAGTATTTCGACATTATCTGCGCAGGCTGCGAATATTGATGTAGCGAGATCAGGTTATTATCCGCAGGTGTCCGGTGGTATCGGGACAGGGGATCTCACTTCCGGTGAACATAGACGTCAAATCGTTTCTTTGAATGCCACCCAGATGCTGTATGACTTTGGCAAAATTAAAACCAATGTCAGTGTAGAAGAAGCCCGTTTGGCAGAAGAACAGGCAAGAGTGCTGGTTAGTTTGGATCAGATTGCATTTGAAGTAGCAGATGCAATAGTGAATATCAAACGTTATCAGCAAATCACCCAGATTGCCCAACAGCAGATTCAGGGCATTGGACGGATTGCAGAAATTGCCAATTTGCGTGCCCGCGCCGGAATCAGCAGTCAGGCCGACCCGATTCAGGCCCAGTCCAATCTGGAAGCAGCGCAATCGAATCTGATTGTACAGCAGACCCAGCTCAGACAATATCAACAACGCTTGCGTACCTTGCTAGGATTTGATGTATCCACTGTTGAATGGGATATTCCTGATCGTATTGTGGCACAGGCCGATCTTTATCAGGATCCGGAATTTACCCAGATTCCGAACATGATTCTGGCCCATGCCGGGGTCAATGTTGCCCGTTTGCAAAAAGATCAGGCGCGGCTAAGCCCTTATCCGACCATTAGTGTTAAAGGTAGTCTAAGTCAGGCGATGAATGGACGGAATCCAAATAATAATGAAGATGATGGCTTTTATAATTCAGTCATGATTGAAGCCAGCAGTAATTTGTATCAGGGTGGTGCAACGCGTTCACAGACCCGTGCCGCAAGCTATGCCGAAGAAGCTGCACGCGCACAGGTCAATACGGTCTATCTGGATGTGCAGGATCAGGTGCGCTTGATCCGCGAGCAGATTGAAAATAAACAAAAACAAATGGGGGTTTTATCCCAGCGCCGCGCAACCACGGTACGCACCAAAGAGCTGTATCAAGAACAATATAAATTGGGTACCCGAACCGTAGTGGATTTGCTGAATGCAGAGCAAGCCATTCATAGTGCCGCGCAGGAAATTGAATCGGCACGCTATGACATTTACTCGGCGATCGTACAGTACATTCAGGTCACGGGCCGTACACGGGATATTTATGCGCTTAACAGTATTTCTATTCAGGGGTTTGAAGTTCAGCCATGAGTACTACAATAATAAATTATCAACCTTGGCTTCATGCAGTTTTAAATATTGCCAGGCATTACCGGATCGAACCTTCTGAGGAGCGGATTCGCCTGCAACTGGACTGGAATCAGCATCATGACATTGATGACATGCTCAAGATTGTCAGTCGTCAGATGGGTTTAAATCTCCGTAAAAATAAATTTGAGCGCAGCCTGCTGAATCCATGGCGTTTACCTTTAATGGTTGAATTCGATAGTGGTGATGTGGGCGTGATTGAACGCATCGATACACAGGGCAATGTCAGCATACAGCTCAGTGGTGATGAAGGTTTATCTCAAAGCTTTACAGTTGAGCCGTTAGAGGTTGGCATAAAGCATCTTTATGTGCTGCGTCCTGAATCTTCAGTTCCAGATGCGCGGGTGGATGAATATATCAAACCCTTTGAGAAAAACTGGTTCTGGTCGATTGTCCTGAATGACTGGAAGCGCTATATCGATGTGATGTTTGCGTCTTTAATTGCCAATATTCTGGCATTGGCCACGATAGTCTTCTCGATGAATGTCTATGACCGTGTCATTCCATCACAATCCATTCCGACGTTATGGGTGTTGGCAGGTGGTGTACTGATCGCTGCGATTTTTGAGTTTGTATTACGGGTATCCCGTATTTATCTTTCAGACATTATTGGTAAACGCGCGGATTTAAAAATTTCTGACCGGGTATTTGGTCATTCATTACGGATTAAAAACAGCGAACGTTCCAAATCAACAGGAACTTTTATTTCACAAATTCGCGAGCTGGAAGGCGTCCGCGAGCTGGTGACTTCAACCACAGTTACGGCCATTGCCGATCTGCCATTTTTCTTCCTGTTCTTAGGCATCTTCTGGGTGATCGGTGGTAATCTGTTCTGGGTCATGTTACTCGTTGTGCCCTTAATGATTCTTCCAGGGATTCTGGCGCAGAAAAAACTGGCACAGCTGGCCCAGTTGGGGATGCGTGAATCTGCCATCCGCAATGCCTTGCTGGTAGAAGCTGTACAAGGAATTGAAGACATCAAGCTGTTAAGAGCTGAAACGCGTTTCCAGAATCAGTGGAATCATATGAATGAAGTGTCAGCCGATGTCAGCATGCAGCAACGTAAAATTGTCGGCTTGATGACCGCCTGGACCCAAAAAATTCAGGGACTGACCTTTGCGATTGTGGTTTTAGTCGGGGCTTTTGCAGTGATGGAGGGTGATATGACCACGGGTGCACTGGTGGCCTGTTCAATTCTTTCTTCACGCATGCTGGCACCAATTTCACAAATTACGGGCGTACTGGGTCGCTTGCAACAGGCTAAAGTGGCCAAATCAGGTCTGGATGAACTCATGAAAAAACCGGTGGACCAGCCGGATTATTCGCACCTGATTCATCGTCCGGCACTGGATGGGCATTATGAGCTCAACGGTGTGGTGTTCAAATATGGCGATGATGATCCGAAACCGAGTTTGATGATTCCCAAGCTGGAAATCAAGCCCGGGGAGAAAATTGCGATTCTGGGCCGTAATGGTGCAGGAAAATCGACCTTGTTGCAGCTCTTGTCTGGGATGCAGACACCGTTACAGGGCAAGGTCAAGCTGGATGGTGTTGATCTGACCCTGATTGATCCGTCAGATGTACGTCGTGATATGGGCTTGCTGAATCAGAACTCACAGTTATTTTATGGTTCAATCCGTGAAAACCTGACTTTGGGTGCACCTTTGGCCACCGATCAGCAAATTCTGGAAGCCTTACAAATTACCGGTGCACTGGGATTTGTACAGGAGAAAAAAGAAGGGCTGGATCATATCATTTTAGAGGGTGGTGTCGGCTTTTCTGGTGGACAGCGCCAAGCCTTGTTATTGGCGCGGTTGTTGATTCGTCAACCAAAGATTTTGCTACTGGATGAACCGACCGCTGCCATTGATGATGTGTCAGAAAAACAGTTGATTGATCATCTTAAAGGGTATTTAACCCATCGTACGATGATCGTCGCCACTCATCGCCGTGCGGTATTGGAACTGGTGGATCGTATTCTGGTGGTCAATGATGGCAAGATTGTGATGGATGGACCACGGGATCAGATCCTGAATCAGTCGCAGGGTGGTAATAAGCGGGTTGTGGGAGCAAGTGCATGAGTGAACTACAGCAACTAAAATGTTCCAGCAAGGTCAGCTTTCAGGAACCGCCATTACCCAAATCAAGTGTCATCATCTGGATTATCGGCATTGGCCTACTGGTATTACTGACCTGGGCCTGGTTATTCAAATTGGAAGAAGTATCTACCGGTACTGGAAAAATAATTCCATCATCCAAAGAGCAGGTGATTCAGTCTCTGGATGGCGGTATTTTGACTAAACTTAATGTCAAAGAAGGTGAGATTGTCGAGCGTGGGCAAGTATTGGCCCAGCTTGATCCGACCCGCTTTGAATCCAACGTCGGTGAATCAGAATCCTTGCTGGTGTCATCACGTGCCACTTCAGCCCGTTTACGTGCGGAAGTCACCGGCGCACCGTTGGTCTTTCCTGAAGAAGTGTTGAAATACCCCAAATTGGTTAAAGAAGAAACGGCCCGGTATCAGTCGCGTCGAGCCAATTTGCAAGAATCTGTTGCAGGCCTGGAACAGGGTTTGTTACTGGTGCAGCAAGAACTGGAAATGACCGCTCCCTTGGTCGCCAAAGGGGCAGCCAGTGAAGTTGAAGTGTTGCGTCTAAAACGTGAAGCCAATGACCTGCGTAATCAGATGAATGATATCCGTAATCAATATTATGTGAATGCGCGGGAAGAATTGTCCAAAACCAATACTGATGTAGAAACCCAGCAACAGGTGGTACGTGGCAAGTCGGATACTTTGAGCCGAACTGTTTTTAAATCACCGGTTCGCGGTGTCGTCAAAGAGATTGATGTGATGACGCTGGGCGGCATGATTCCACAAAATGGCAAGTTGATGACCATCGTGCCACTGGATGAAAAATTACTGGTTGAAGCACGAATCTCGCCGCGTGATATTGCCTTTATTCGCCCTGATCAGGAAGCATTGGTTAAAATTACAGCTTATGATTATTCGATCTATGGTGGGTTGAATGGTAAAGTTGCGATGATTTCACCGGATACCTTGCGTGATGAAGTCAAGCAGGATCAATTTTATTATCGGGTGTATATCCGTACCGATAGCGACAAGCTCAGCAATAATGCCGGGCAGGAGTTCAATATTACTCCAGGGATGGTGGCCACCGTGGATATTCGTACTGGTTCAAAAACCGTGATGGATTATCTGATCAAGCCATTTAATAAAGCCAAAGAAGCCTTGCGTGAACGGTAATATTTGCCAAGCAATTGAGTAAAACAATCGATCAAAATCAGGCCTCTCCGTGGAGAGGCTTTTTATTTGTCTGTGCAAAGCGGGTATACTGCAGCAGTGAGAGTTTAAAGCCTGAAGTTATGCCATTTACCATTGCCAGCCTGGTCAGTTTTGAGGAAGACATCAAAAAAAGCCGCTTTCAGGCCTTTGCCACCCCTGTTGAGAATGAGCAGGACGTCAAAGATTTTCTGGAAACTTATCGTGATCCAAGCACCACGCATCAATGCTGGGCCTGGAAAATTGGCCATCAGGTACGCTTTAATGATGATGGTGAACCTTCAGGCACAGCGGGACGCCCGATTCTGGCGACCATTGAAGGCAATGAGCTGACCAATGTGCTGGTACTGGTCAATCGCTGGTATGGCGGGATCAAGCTGGGAACAGGGGGCTTGGTACGTGCCTATGGCGGCTGTGCTGGACAATGTTTGTTGTTGGCAGAAAAAATTGAACTGATTGAAAAGAAAAAGGTGCAATTTTCCTGTCAATTCAATGAGTGGGCCATCTTTCAATATGAGTTGAACCAGCAACAGATTGACTATCAGGAAGAATATACAGCTGAAGGAGTACAGGTCAGAGCCTTATTTCAGTTACATCAAATTCAACCTTTTGCCCTAAAAATTCAAGATGTGACCCGTGGCCGGGAACAGCTCAAAATCATAGAAGAAGCGACAGATGACTGACGTAGATCCATTACTGAAATATCGTGAGCAGCATAAACATCGCCTGAATTATATGCCTTGGCTGTACTGGTCCTTAAAGCCGAAAAATCGCGGTTGGGCAGAAGCGTGGCAAAAGGACTATCAGGCTTATCTGATGGAGATGGAAACCGTCGAGATTGGTGAAAACTGTTTTATTTCACCTCTTGCACATATTTTCGCGGAGCCGGGACGCAAAATCATTATTGGTGATAATACCTTTATTGCCGCAGATTGCACCTTGCATGGCCCTCTGGACATTGGGAATGAAGTGGCGATTAATCATCACTGTATTCTGGATGGCGGTCGGGTGGGGATTAAACTGCATGATCAGGTGCGTATCGCCGCTTATTGTCATCTTTATGCCTTTGATCACGGTATGGATCTGGAGCAGCCGATTTATCAGCAGCCAGTACGTTCGCAAGGCATCGAGATTGGTCGGGATGTATGGCTGGGTGCACATGTCGGTATCAAGGATGGAATTAAAATCGCAGATCAGGCCGTGGTGGGAATGAACAGTATGGTGACCAAGGATGTCGAGGAGCGCGCGATTGTCGCCGGTAATCCGGCCCAATTCATTCGCTATCGTGAATAAGCTTTTGGAAGTCAATTGCTTGACGCAACAGCCTGACTCAGAAGATAGATCGATATGTTGATCTATATTTGTTCACATAAAAGTTAACATATTTCAAGTCAAGCCTTACAGATTTCGCTGCACATTTTTGAATGCTTATGCTAAGTTAAAAATAACTAAGAAATTTTTATCATAAATAGAAGAGAGGCTAAACATGAAACGTGTCATCGCCTGCATCGACTCATCACCATGTATAAACGCGCTGGCAGACGCGGCGGCATGGATTGCCAAACAGACTGGCCGTGAACTGGTCCTGTTACAGGTTTTGGATTATTACCCGGCCAGTTATCATCTGGGGGAAATCAGTGGGGTTATTGGCTTTGAAAGCAATGCCATGTTACTCAAAGAGTTGGCTGAGCTTGAACAAAAACAAAGTGAAATTGCGCTGGATTATAGCAATAACCTGCTGCAACACATTTCCGAGCGGATTCTGGCAGAACATGGTATTCAAACCACACATATTCAGGAAAAAGGTGATTTTCTGGAACAAAGCTTCCAGATCCTGCAGCCTGATGATATCGCAGTAATTGGATTACTCGGTGAACGCTCCGCTGAAAAAAACAAACCGATCGGCACCAATGTCGAAAATTTTATTCGTGGGGCAAACTGTACCGTGATGACTGTCGGAGGACAGTTTAAGCCGCCGACACGATTTATTTTCGCCTATGAATATTCACCGACCTGTATCAAGATGATGAAACGGATTGCGGAAAGTGATCTGCTGCGCTTATTGCAATGCCATTTGTTATATATCGGTGATCATGCTGAGATTCTGAATGAGCCTTTGCAATATTTAAATCAGGCTGGTTTAGATGTGGTGCCACAATACCGCTATGGCGATGTCGCAGAAAATATTTTGACCTATCAGCAGGAACTCGGAATTCAGCTGATCGTGTTGGGTGCATTTAGTCACAGTAAAATTCACCAGTTCTTTTTGGGCAGTATTGCGACCACGATTTTCCGGAATTCAAAAGTGCCTTTACTGGTTGCGAAGTGAGAATTGCATATAATAGCCAAGCGCGAAGTCTAATCGTAAATTGTTACAGCTTGATTTAAAAATGACCAGAGTTATCCTCATATATTGTGGATAACTCTGTGGTTAATATTTATAAGTTAATGTTATTTATGGTAAATATGTCATTGGGTGATTTTTGTTCTTCTTGTTTTATTTCACAATCGCGAGTGCAAAACCATCATGTCCTTTGCTGCCAACCGTTTGTAAAGCAGTGCATGACAAGATACGTGGATGATTTTGAAGCGCTTTAAACATGTCACGAATGCCTTCAATACTTGGTTTATTATTGTCCGGGTTAATGATTTCGCCAGCACGAATCACATTGTCCAGAAAAATAAGTGTACCTGAGTGCGACAGGTTTAAACTGAGTTCCAGATATTCCGGATAACTCTGTTTGTCTGCATCAATAAAGATGAAATCGAAAGCTTCCGTATCTTCAGGCAGGGCTTTAAGCACATCTGCTGCACGGCCGCATTTCAGTTCGACGGTCTGTTTAAGCTGCGCGCGATCAATATTTTCCTGACCCATCGCTGCATGAGTATCACGTCCTTCAATGGTCAGGATATAGCCATCATCCGGCAAAGCACGTGCCAGCCACATGGTGCTATATGCTGCAAATGTGCCGAGTTCCAGTATACGTTTACATTGGTTCATCTGGATTAGCATCTGCAACAACATGCCTTGATTCGGTGCTACAGCCAGGTGATCAGGAAAACCGTGCGCTGCGGTATTCTCAAGAGTTTGATTCAGAATAGGGTCTTCAGGAATTAAATGTGAATCAATATAGTGATCAATGTCTGTCCACATTTGTTGCATAGTCTTAGCACCTCGATTGCGATGCGTGCATTTTAAACTTTTCGCGGCAGAGCGCAATTTATTGTTCTATAGGTGATGATTTTTTAGGCTCTACAATGTCCTGAATGAACTTTGTAGAGTGGTTGTCATGACTTAGTAATTACACATCGAGGAATTACGGCCTAAACTCGGTCCCCAGGTACGATAACCTTGGGTATCGATGTGGATTTGACCTGAAGCATACATGCCAAGTCCCATATTCAGACTTTGACCATGCTGTACCCAGAACTGACACAATTTGAACTTGGTATTTTCAATATAGCTATAATCTTGTGCCTGCGGATATTCAGGCCCAATCCGGAAATCGATGGCAGAGTTGTACAGATGGCGTGAAGAGTTGGCACCACCGGCACACTGGTTTAAAGGCAGGTCACGATAGACTGACGTGACTTCAAAATCAGTCAGTACATTGGCTGCAACCAGATATTTAAAGACTTTTAAAGTTGGGATCTGATTGGCCCATAATTCACGGCTTGGAATCATGTATTGGGAACGGCCACACTTGGCCCAATCACGTGCAGTACGCATCAATTCGAAACTCGGAATGATATTGCCAACCCCATGACGTTCCAGAAAAACCTCATATTCACGCACGCGTGACAAATTATCCAGTGCCGATACCCAGTGGGTATACACATAAGGCACAGTTTTTGGGTGGGCTTTACGATCGTATTGAACACGTTCTTGTGGAATGTAAATCCGTTTTCCAGCAGGTGTGGTGGCCTGTCCAGGTTGTTTTGTGGTCGTGGTACAGCCCACAAAAACAAGAGGAATTATACAAAGACTCAATAATCCCTTTAACAAGTTCTTCATTTATAGAAATCAGATATTTACAAAATAGCGCTATTTTAGACTAAATATAGGGAGAAATTTGGAGAATATTGCAATGAAATGTGTGCGTTGAGTATAAAAAAGATCAGCATTTGCTGATCTTTTAAAGTTTAAACTAATTACTTTTCAAGATATTGTAATTTGTCTGCTTTGCCATTCCATTCTTCACGGTCTGCTGGCTGGTCACCAATTTGTGTGATATTTGGCCATTTTTGTGACAGGTCAGCATTCAGTTCAATAAAGACTTCCTGACCTTCTGGTAATTCGTCTTCAGAGAAAATTGCATTTGCCGGGCATTCAGGTTCGCATAACGCACAGTCGATACATTCGTCCGGGTTAATCACAAGGAAGTTAGGACCTTCATAGAAACAGTCTACAGGGCAAACTTCAACACAGTCTTGATATTTACATTTAATACAATTTTCAGTGACAACGAAGGTCATGGCGACAGCTACCTAAAAAATATGGTTCTAATTACGAATGCTGTATTTTAGGCAAAAACAGGGGGAACTAACAATTCCTTTTATTGATATTTGTTATATATAGGGCTGTTAAATTTGAAAAAAGGTCGCATACCGATGAATTACAGCATTCATCGGTATGTTCAGCACTTTGACCCCATACCAGATGAGGTCGAGGACCGAGAATTAACTTGGCTGTTTGATCAGGTCTTTGAGCGCATATAACTGCTGCAAGGCTTCCCGTGGCGTCAAACTGTCTACATCGATATCTTCAAGTAAGTCCAGTGCAGGCGATTCTTTCTCAATTTCGATGATACGCTCTACAGGCTCTAAAAATTCAGGCATTGCAAACAGATCATGCTGCGGGCTCAGTGGCTTGGTCTGATGCTGTTTTTCCAGAATCTTTAAGCGGTTTTGCGCTTCTTTAATCACTGCAGCTGGAATGCCTGCCAGTTTGGCAACCTGCAAGCCATGACTCTGACTGGCCGGGCCATGTTGTACTTTATGCAATAAAATCAGATTGCCATTCAGCTCTTTGGCCGTGACATGGTAGTTATTAATGGCATTTTCCTTATCCAGTTCAGTCAGTTCGAAATAATGGGTAGCAAATAGACATAAACATTGAATGCGTTTGGTCAGATCCAGCACACAGGCCCAAGCCAAAGACAAGCCATCATAGGTACTGGTTCCACGGCCAACTTCATCCATGAGTACCAAAGACTGGCTGGTGGCATGATGCAGGATTTGCGAGGTTTCGGTCATTTCCACCATAAAGGTTGATTTGCCGGTCGATAAATCATCGGCAGAACCAATACGGGTAAAGACACGGTCAACCGGACCTAAAGTTGCAGCTTGCGCTGGAACATAGGCACCACAATAAGCCAGCAACACGATCAATGCAGTCTGGCGCATAAAGGTGGATTTACCACCCATATTCGGGCCGGTAATGATGGCCATGCGATGGGAAAAATCCAGTCGCGTATCGTTCGGAGTAAAGGCCGATTTACTGAGGGCTTCTACCACTGGATGTCGTCCAGCAGTGATACTTACACCGATTTCAGGGCTAAATTTTGGACGCGACCAGTTGCGTAAACGCGCCTGATGGGCAAAATTAGCAATCAGATCAATCTGGGCAATGGCGCTGCTCATCATCTGTAAACTGCCGATATCCTGACGCAGTTCATCCAGCAGCATTTCAAACAGCATTTTTTCACGGGCCAAGGCACGCGATTCGCTTGATAAGACTTTGTCTTCAAATGCTTTCAGTTCAGGTGTGATGTAGCGTTCGGCATTTTTCAGGGTTTGCCTACGAATATAGTGCTCGGGTGCCTGTTCAGCCTGTGCGCGGGTCAGCTCAATATAATATCCACTGACGCGGTTGTAGCCAATTTTCAGTCCCGGAATGCCGCTTTGTTCACGCTCTTTAATTTCCAGATCAATCAGGAACTGGCTGGCATGATCACGAATCTGACGTAGTTCATCGAGTTCACTGTCAAAACCTTCTGCAATGACATTACCATCACGAAGCAGGACGGGTGGATTTTCCACAATGGCGGACATCAGACGTTGATGTAGATCATGGAAGTCGCCGAGTTCTTCATTGAGTTGTACTAAAAGTTTGGACTGTTGCTGACTGACAATCGGTTGCAGGGCATGGCGTAAAAATGGAATTTGCGCGCAGGCCTGTCGCAATTGCACCAGATCACGTGGACGGGCACTGCCAAGCGCAATACGGCTCAGCACGCGTTCAATATCGCTAATTTCTTTTAGTACCAAACGTACAGGTACTTCGTGGAAACCTTGCAGCAGGGCTTGAATGGCATCCAGGCGCTCATCCAGCAAGGCGGTATCGCGTAAAGGTTGCATCAGGGTGCGACTGAGCAAGCGCCCCCCCATGGCAGTCTGGCAATCATTGATCAGCTGAAATAAGGATGTCCCATGTTCAAATAAAGGCTCAATCAGTTCAAGATTACGGCGTGTCACCGGATCCAAAGCAATAAAATCTGAACTCTGTTCTAGCTGAATCGTGCGGATATGCGGTAACGCAGTTTTCTGGGTTTCTTTGGCGTAGTGAATCAGTGCCGCTGCGGCTGCTTTAGCCAAAGGTAAATGATCAATTCCGAAACCTGAAAGCGTGCTGACGGCAAACTGGTCACATAAGGTTTTTTGTGCATTATTCAGGTTGAAATCAACATTTGGACGTTTGGTGACCGAGATATCCAGTTGCTGTTTGAGTTGTTCGGTCAATGTCGGATCAGCGATATTTTCATCCAGCAGAATTTCGCTTGGCATCAAACGTGCCAGTTCAATCATGAGCTGGTTAAGATCATAATCCTGCTGCTGTACTTTAAATAAGCCAGCGCTGAGATCGAGAAGTGCAATGCCAATCTGACTCTGCTGAATACATAAAGCCACCAGATTCGAGCTTTGATGTGCACCGAGCATGGCATCATCGGTCAGGGTGCCCGGCGTAATAATCCGAACTACACCACGCTCAACCGGTCCTTTCCCAGTAACCTCGCCGATCTGCTCGCAGATCACCACGGTTTCGCCTTTTTTGACCAGACGTGCCAGATAGCCCTCGGCTGCATGATAAGGCACGCCCGCCATAGGAATCGGCTGACCATTGGCTTTACCACGATGGGTCAGGGTAATGCCTAAAATCTTGGCTGCCTTGTGTGCATCTTCAAAGAACAGTTCATAAAAATCACCCATACGATAAAACATCAAAGAATGCGGATGCTGCATTTTCACCGACATGTATTGCTGCATCATGGGCGTTAAGGTAGAAAGATCAGCCATAATTTCTGAACTGGTCATTAAAAATAAATCCTTTCAACAAGAGATAAATGCAAATACTGCTCAATAGGCTATGCAGGAAAATTTAAAGCACGTTTTCAGTCTGGCCAATCCCACATGATTGAGCACAGGAGATCGAAAATGTGAAATGAATCTGCTGATTCAATTCAGCTTTAAAGCTGTATTGCAGCAAGTCTATCAAATTTAATTTTTAGAAAGAAATGAAATTCCAGATGAATCTTTAAGTCAGCGCTCAGATCTGCCGCTATGGCTTCTTATTCAGCACTATTTGCAATTTTAAAAAAAAATAAACCACCGGATGCGAACATGCGGTGGTGAGTCTCAATCAAGACGATAGATTATTCCGGATCATAAAGACCAAGGTCGGTCAGATGTAATCTGAGAATCCGGCGTAATTCCAGCACGGCTTCAGGCGTTTCCTGAATCGAGTGGCCACCCTTAATGACTTTGCTAGATACGGCACCTTCCAAGTAAGCACTTTCGTATGAAACAATGCCATCACTCATCAGTTTAGGGTCTTTTGTATCTACCGTATTGCCGATAATAGAATGAAATTTGATATTTTTAGAAGGCTGAATATCCTTTGTTAATGCAGTAAATTTCGAATTTTCACTCAGATCGCTTGGGCCATTCTGAATCAGGTCATGTCCCAGTTCTTTGACAAACTCGTTTAACCCGATCTCACCTTGCAGGGTATCGGCAAAGGCACCCAAAAATGCGCCCGGTATGCGGATAATTTTACGGGCCAGTTTAGTATGCCAGCGATCGGCATATTCCGTCCCACGATGCGGTGTCGCTAAGAAAATGGCCCGGGTGAAATTCGGAATAGGTTGCATTTGCAGGCGTGCTTTAAAGAGCGGGTTATCCTTAAATTGTGCAATGCGGGTATTTTGTACCAGCTTGAATGCATCTTGGGTAATATCGGCCTGACTGACCATTAAACGGGCAATTACACCTCCCATACTGTGTCCGACCAGTACCGCATCTTTTTTGGCTGGCGCATTGTTCGCAACCCGGGCAAAGCCTTGCTGAACCAGTGCATTAATTTGAAAACGGCTTTCCAGAATCGGCATATTAGTAGAATAAAATACCTGCCAGACCTGGAAATTTTCTCTTAATACCGGATCACCCATAATGTCGTTGGTCAGACGAATCCAGGCTTCAGGACTACTGGCCAGGCCATGAATCAATACCAGCACTTTCTTGTCCGGATTATAAGGTTCCAGCATGTACAGGTGCGGCATGCTCAGACTGTCTTCGCGATTAATCAGCGTCAGATAGGCTAAACGCCCCAGATTGTTCTCGGCCAGCCATAAACCGTAAGGTGCGGAAAAGTTGGCGGCTAGCGCATATTCTTTCGAAGCTACTTTGATCTTTTCATGTTTATAAGGGTCATACAGTTTCAGGTGAAACTCCGAAGTAGATAAAATCTGTTCAGTCGAATTCGCGGATTTTGGTACAGCAGTAATGGTGGTCGCCAGATAGCGTGCTGAATGAATGTTAGGATTTTTACCATTTGGATAGTTGTGCTTGAGCGGATCGACAATATATTTTTTATCCTGCTCGTTTTGCTGTGCTTCAGGTAAAACCACTAAAAATTCTGAACCAAAACCATCACGACGAGTAATGGAACGTAGGCCGGAAAAGTTCATGTTATAGGTGGACATCAGCTGTTCAATGGTCTGGTTTCTCAGCTGCGGAAAATTTTCCAGATCAATGGTGTATACACTGTCACCGACCTGAATGCGCTGGCCGGACTGTTTGGCTTCATAACGTTCAGCATAGCGTTGAATCAGATGAGCAATCGCCAGGTTATAAAAGTCACGAATCTGGACCTGGCGGTTATCAAAAATCCGCTCTTGCGGCGCACGCTCGGTTTTAAATAGATAGGCATAGCTATAACGAATGCTTTTATCCAGCATCGTGAGCTGCTGATCCAGACATTTCTGGATATTCTGTTTGTGTTGTTGCTGTTTTTCCGGTGACCGGGTTTTGTTTAAGACACCGGTGTTACATTCGGCAGACTTGGCATTTTGTAAGGAGTTGGCGAGATATAATTCACTTGCTGTAGAAAGCAATTGTTCATCTAAAATCTGGGGAATACTTTTCAGATCTTCCACACATTCTTCGGGCTGATCAATACAGATCTGGGCTTCACGACCTGTCATGGATAACACATTCAGACTGGCTTCACTGAGCTTGTCGCGGGTCAAGATGCTGTCACGCTCATTGTTCAGCGTGACATTAATAGCCTGTTCCTTAACACTGACCACCTGACAGCCGCTGAGTACGCTGGTGATGAGTAAAGTGCACAGCATTAATCTTTTATTTATTTTTTCGTGCATAAAACTTTTCACTGAATTCAAGTTATAAAGCGGGATAATGTTTTGTATTTTACTAATTTTTTCCCATAAAAATAGACCGCCGTAGCAGTCTATTTGTAATCAAATTGAAGCGAATCTTGTTATGGCGTTACCGGTGCTGTTGCTGGCTCTGCAACCGGAGCAGGTGTTGAGCTTTGCAGAATTTGCCAAACATTCCAGCGGCCATTTTTCTCAATTTCCTGAATCAGGCGGTCAGCCACTTCAGCTTCTTGCGGATATTTCACCTTATAGTTCGCCAAGGTTTGAGTGGCATTTTTCTTCTGTTCCAATGCAATATAATTATTGGCTGCAGAAAGATAAGCCTCCTGAACGCCAGCTTTCATGGCTTTGTCCAGATAAGCGATGGCTTCACGTTGACCACCGCCTTCAGACAGACCAAAACCAAACCAGAAGTTGACCTCAGGATCATCTGGATTAATTTTGAGAATACGCTGGGCATAGGTCAGGGAATTGGTGGTATAAACTGAACCTAGATCCAGGTTACGTGCCATCACGCTGGCTTTAAAAGCACGCATCAACACATCAAAAGAGGCATTTGGACGGGCTGCTAAAGTATCCAGTTGTCGGGTGACTTCACGCAATTTGGCTTCAAAACCACGGCGTTCCTGACGATCGCTGAAACGTGGTGGATAATGACGTGCCTTACCTTCGACCATTTGCAGGAAATCGTCAATTTCGGTGATATCGATTTCATTTGAATTGGCAAGTGCTGCATAACGCATTGCACGTGTATTGCTATCTACCACTGGAATAATCAGTTTATTCACATCCAGGGTCAGTTGCTTGGATGGATCATTAGGATCCGTCACCACCATCTTGGTTACAGGCTGCGCTGCAGCTTTTTTCAAATGCACTTCAAATTCAGGTGGTTCATTATAATTGAATGGATTTAAAGCATAAAATGGTGGGCTCAGTTCAGGCTCTACAAAAACCACTTGGTCCACAGGTTTCTCAGCAGATTTCTGAGGAGTGGTGGAACACGCAGTAATTGTGAATGCTAAGCAAGCAAGTGCCAAGGGCTTAAAGGTCATAATAGTCATCCATTCTGTTATTTTTAAAACATCTATTCAAAAATTGCATGATCGTCAGTCTATGAAAACTATAACGATCATGCAAGTAAACCCGTGTTACAGAGTGAAGTGTGATATTCAGGCTTTGGATTGGCTGGTTTGCGCTTCACATTCACGGCGCGCTTCTTCCAGAATCTCCAACTCTTTTTTGCTCAAAGGCTGGCCATCCTGTTGCTGCTTGTTAAAGGTCGGATCTAACAAAGAAAGACGATTGCACAAGTTGTTCATGCGTTTTTCATTTTGCTGAATGCGATCCAGCAGAATCCGCATACCTTCTAAAATCGGATCGGACTGGTCTTCAGTCGCGGCATAGGGCTGGAAACCGATACTTTCGGCATAGTCACGACGACGGGCTTCAGCATCATCTTTGGGTTTGTCTTTGGTGATAAAACGTGCCGGGTTGCCCACCGCTGTGGCGTTCTCAGGAACTGCTTTGGTGACGACCGCATTAGAACCGACTTTGGCATTTTTACCCACGGTAAATGGTCCAAGAATCTTGGCACCAGCACCGACTACCACGCCATCTTCTAGCGTTGGATGACGTTTACCTTTATTCCAGGTCGTTCCACCCAAAGTCACGCCGTGATAAAGCGTCACGTCATCGCCAATTTCAGCAGTTTCGCCAATTACGACACCCATACCGTGATCGATAAAGAAACGGCGGCCAATTTTTGCACCCGGATGGATTTCAATGCCTGTGGCAAAGCGGCTAAACGAAGACAACGCACGCGCAGTTCCTTTACAGTCTTTGTTCCATAGCTCATGTGCCATGCGATGCATGATCAGCGCATGAATGCCAGGGTAAGTGGTTAAGACTTCTAAGGTATTGCGTGCTGCAGGATCGCGCGCAAAGACAGCTTGTATATCTTCTTTGAGCTGTTTTAGCATTAGATTTGATCCTCGTCCTGTGATGATGTGTGTGAAGATTTTTTCCAGGTACCGTTATTCAATGCCTGAACACGGCTGAAAATACCACGAAGTAAGTGATATTCCATACGATCTAATTGTATACGTCCGAAGAGACGACGCAAGCGTAAAGGCAATAATCTTGGATTTTTTGGATCCATAAATTCAATTTCTGCCAGCATTTTTTCCAAGTGCGGATAGAACTGTTCCATCTGCGCATGATTGACTAAAGGCTCATCCCATTCCATTTCAATGCCATCAATGACTTGCATGGTCGCTTTAGCATCACGTGGCTGTTCAATTTGACTCATCGTTGCCATGCGCATCTCATAGCAGATCACCTGAATCGCCTGAGCTACATTCAGTACGCCATAATCAGTGTTCACAGGAATAGTCAGGTGATAGTTGGCCATCGCCAGTTCTTCATTGGTCAGACCACGGTCTTCACGGCCAAATAGAATCGCGACTTCCTGCTGATCTTGTACCACAGCGGTCATGGCTTTTTCAGCGGCAGGGCGCACATCTAACAGCGGCCAGGGAATAGTACGGCTGCGTGCGCTGGTGCCGAATACAATCTGACAGTCTTTAATGGCATCTTCAAGGGTTTCTACAATCTCGATCTGCTCGATCAGGTCAGTTGCACCCGCGGCCAGCGCGTCAATATCCGGATGCGGATAGGTTTTTGGTGCCACCAGAACCAGCTTGGACAAGCCCATGGTTTTCATGGCACGTAGGGCACTGCCGATATTGGCAGGTAAAGTGGTATTGACCATGACAATACGCACATGGGAGAGATGTGCTGAAACAGCAGCATTGTCAATTTGACTCATGAGGATTCCAATTTTAAGGTGTTTTAAAGATCAGGATTTATGAATATTGCGGCTGGGATTCGGCCTGATACAGCTCCAGTGCATCATCCATGCTCATGCCCGCAGGCGGCGGAGGAATATCCACCGGCTTGGCCTGTTCATAGGACACGGCTTTGGCAGCTTTGGACTTGACCTGATACTCAATATGCAAGGATTCTTTACCAAAATAATCACGCAATTTGGCTAGGAGCTCATCCAGTGGGGCGACTTTCCAGTTGAGACCCAGATGCAGTTCAGTCGTGGCATACGGATAGTCCAGATACAGAATCACCGGAATATGTGCGGACATATCAACATTGCAATAAGGAGTCAGAATCTGCTGCAAGTCACGGCTCAAGCTCTTGCTGAAATGCTCGGCTGTGAGGGTAATCTTGATGCTATTGGCACGTTTCTGGCGAATTTCATTCAGGCTGAATGCTTTGGTGAGGCGTCCCATCGGACGGTCAAAGCCTTCACGCTCATAGATTTCGCCTTCAATCACCACCACTTTATCGAGCTGGATAATCTCTTTAAAGCGGTTGAAGCGTTCGTGATTGGCTGAAATCTCAATCCGTGCCGTACCATCATCCAGTGTCATCATCATCCGGTTCGGGAAATTGGCAATATCCACCACCAATCCTGCAAACACGGTGGTCACGCCACGGCGGGTCGGCGTCAGCTCATTGATCTGACTAGGCACAAAGGCTTTCAGTTCATTGCGATACACATCAATCGGGTGGCCGGTTAAATACAGGCCAAGCGTGTCTTTCTCACCTTTCAGGCGAACTTCATCCGCCCAAGGTTTGACTGGCTTAGATGGCTTGCGCTGAACTTCTTCAACTTCGCCAAACAGGTCCATGATGCCGGTTTCACGATTGGAACGTGCCTGTTCCGCAGCTTGAACCGCTTCAGGCAGTTGCGCCATCAGGTCGGCACGGTCAATTCCCAAGCAATCCAGTGCACCTGAACGAATCAGTGCTTCTAGAGTACGCTTATTGATTTTTTTCAGGTCAATACGATGACAGAAATCAAACAAGTCACGGAATGGACCTTCTTGTGCACGCGAGTCAATCACCGACTGCATCGCCGCTTCACCGACGCCTTTGATCGCCCCCAGACCATAGACAATGGTTTGCTCATCGATAGCATGGAATTGATACAGCGACATATTCACTGACGGTGGTAAAACTTCCAGATTATTCTTGCGACAGTCATCAATCAGGAATACCACGTTGTCGGTGTTCTGCATCTCCGAGGTCAATACCGCAGACAGGAATTCTGCCGGATAATGCGCTTTCAGCCATGCAGTCTGGTAAGCAACCAAAGCATAAGCAGCCGCATGCGATTTGTTAAAACCATAGCCGGCGAACTTTTCCATATAGTCAAAGATATGGTTGGCCGTGGCTTCATCAATGTCTTTTTTCGATGCACCTTCAATAAAGATCTGGCGCTGTTTGACCATTTCTTCCGGTTTTTTCTTACCCATGGCACGACGTAACAAGTCCGCGCCGCCGAGGGTATAGCCGGCACAGTACTGTGCAGCCTGCATTACCTGTTCCTGATACACCATAATCCCGTAGGTGGGTTCTAGCACGCCTTCAAGCAATGGATGCAGATATTCAAAATCGCCACCATGCATCCGGTGGATAAAGTCAGGAATCAGATCCATCGGGCCTGGACGGTACAGTGATACGAAAGCAATAATTTCTTCAAATTTGCTTGGGCGTGCCTCTTTCAGCATCTTTTTCATGCCCACGGATTCAAACTGGAATACCGCAGTGGTGTTGGCATTGGCAAAGACCAAATACGCGTCTTTATCTTCAAGCGGGATATAGGCAATGTCTAAAGGCTTGTCAGATTTGATGCGTTTATTGATATTTTTAACCGCATCTTCAATCACCGTCAGGTTACGCAAACCCAAGAAGTCAAACTTCACCAGACCTGCAGATTCGACATCGTCTTTATCGAACTGTGCCACGCGTCCGGTACCATCGGCATCACACATGACCGCAGAGAAATCGGTAATTTTGGTTGGCGAGATCACCACACCACCGGCGTGTTTACCGGTGTTTCGGGTAATACCTTCCAGTTTCAGTGCCATTTCCCAGATTTCGGCTGCATCGTCATGGTCTGGATTGGATGGATTGGTGACGATATCTTTAAGCTGGGGTTCAGCTTCTAGTGACTCAAGCAGGCTTAGACCTAAAGGCTTGGTTGGGATCATTTTCGAAATACGATCCGCCAGACCATAAGATTTACCCAAAACGCGGGCAACATCACGAATCGCACCTTTGGCCGCCATAGTGCCGAATGTTGCAATCTGGGAGACCGCATCACGGCCATAGGTACGTGCTACATAGTCAATCACGCGGTCACGGCCTGCGATACAGAAATCGACGTCGAAGTCGGGCATCGAAACACGTTCCGGGTTCAGGAAACGTTCGAACAGCAGTTCATAACGCAGCGGGTCAAGATCGGTAATTTTTAAGCTATAGGCGACCAGTGAACCTGCACCCGAACCACGGCCCGGACCGACCGGAACGCCGTTACTTTTCGACCACTGAATGAAGTCCATCACGATCAGGAAGTAGCCCGGGAATCCCATCGAGTTAATGATGTTAATCTCGTATTCGATACGCTCATCATAAGGCTTGCGGATTTCTGGCCAGTCTTCATCACGTTGTTCAGGCGGATACAGGAAATTCAGGCGTTCTTCCAGACCTTCTTTGGACAAGTGTGCAAAGAAGGTATCAATGGTATGACCTTCAGGAATCGGATAATCAGGCAGGAAGTATTTGCCCAGTTGCAGCGTCACATTACAGCGTTTGGCAATGTGATAGGTGTTCTCAATCGCAGATGGAATATCCGAGAACAGCGCCGTCATTTCTTCAGCAGATTTGAAATATTGTTCAGGTGAATAGGTTTTAGGGCGGCGGTTGTCACCAAGCACATAACCATCTGCAATACATACCCGTGCTTCATGCGCTTCATAATCTTCACGGGTCATGAAATGCACATCATTATGTGCGACCACACCGATATTGTATTTTTTTGCCAGCTTAACGGCTTCCAGAATAAAGTTATCTTCATCCGGACGATTGGTACGGGTCAGGGCAAGATAAACACGATTACCAAATTTTTCGACCCATTCTTCTAGCAGCGGTTCCGCTTTTTGCGGATTTGAACTCATCAGCATTTTGCCGACATCGGAATGCATTCCGAGCAGGGCAATCATGTCCTCAGGCTGATTTAAAATCCATTGTTTTTGAACGCAGGGAATATCCAGTTGCTGACCACTGATAAAGCCTTCAGACACCAGTTCAGTCAAGTTGCGCCAGCCGGTATTGGTCATGGCCAATAAGGTCATGCGATGTTCGGCATCATTCAGGCGAATTTCAGAACCCAGAATCGGCTTGATGCCTTTGCCCAGGCATTTGCCATAGAATTTGACGGCAGCATGCAGGTTAGAAAGATCCGTGAGCGCAAGGGCAGGCATCTGTTCTTTCTCGGCAGCTTTGACCAAGTCAGGTATCCGTACGATGGATTCAGTAATCGAAAATTCTGTATGAATACCAAGATGAACAAAGTGCATAGATGAGTCCCTGCTAAAACCATTGAATAGTTTAACATGGGATTTATTGTTTCAGTTTGAAATTGAGGGGGAAATGGCTAACTTTTAGGTCAAGTTTGAATTTGATTTTTTAAGCTGATTATTTAGTTAGTTGTTAGAAGATATTTTCTTTTACTTTTGATGGGACAAAAGTAACAAAACCCTTTTGTTGATCTAATGGAACTTCCATGTGCTATAAATCAACGGGCGACTTCCTGTCGCCGTGGCACGTATCAAATAGTTGCAGGACTTTACTTTGAAATAATGAGAAAGGGTTCGTAAGTATTAAAAACAATAAAACCCTCTTTTTAGAGGGCTTTATTCATACATAGAAACTAGCTTAACGAAGTCGGGATAACCAGTCGCCGAGGCTTTGTACAATCTGCACCAGAATCAACAATACAATCACCGTCATGATGACTACAGAGGTATCAAAACGCTGATAACCATAAGAAATCGCTAAGTCACCAATACCACCCGCACCGACAGCACCGGCCATTGCCGTTGCACCAATCAAACTGATGGTAGCAGTAGTCAAGTTTAGAATCAGTGAGCTACGCGCTTCCGGCAGAATAAACTTAAAGATAATTTGCATTGGCGTCGCGCCCATGGCTTGGGCAGATTCGATAATACCCTCATTCACTTCGAGTAAAGATGTTTCAATCAGGCGACCAATGTATGGACCGACATAAATGGTTAATGGAACAATCGCTGCCCATGTACCAATCGATGTGCCGACAATTAACTTGGTCAGTGGAATGACTGCGATTAGCAGGATAATAAACGGCAGCGAACGTAGCGCATTCACAATCGGATTGAGACCGTGATAAATCACACGATTCGGCAGAATTCCATTCGGACGTGTTACCAACAGGGTAATCGCCTGAATAAAGCCCCAGATACAGCCAAATAGCATCGCGAAGAACACCATATGAAAGGTTTCTTGCAGCGCTGTCACAAACTGATCTATCGACAGGGAGCTTTTCCAGAACGGCGCCGTGATCGTTGTTAGCCACTGTACAATCAAATCTCTCATGCCTGTACTCCCGCCTGATCGACTTGTACGCCGTGTTGTTCAAGGAATTTTATTGCTGCTTGAATTTCTTGTGCATCACCCAGTAGCTGAATAAACATCTGGCCAATCACCGTGCCATTAATTTCGGTCATATTGGCAAATAGAATATTTAAACTGATATTAAATTGTTTAATCACCGCTTGAATCACGGTTTCCTGAGCCGAACTGCCGAGGAATTTCAGGCAATAAATACTGTTGTGATTCTGGTTTTCCAGATTGGTCAGAATATTGACTGGTAAATGCTGCTGTAATACGGTCTGAATGAAATTCTTGGTGGTCGGGTGCTGTGGTTGACTAAATATTTGTAAGGTACTACCGGTCTCAATTACGTCACCTTTTTCCATCACGGCGACATAATCACATACAGTTTCAATCACATCCATTTCATGGGTAACCATAACAATGGTGATGCCTTGTTCTTCGTTAATTTTTTTAAGTAGCTGTAGAACAGATTTGGTGGTTTGTGGGTCCAGTGCAGAAGTCGCTTCATCACAGAGTAAAATTTTTGGATGATTGGCAAGGGCACGAGCGATCCCGACACGCTGCTTTTGACCGCCAGACAATTCATCTGGAAATGCATGACGTTTATGTTTCAGGTCAATAAAGTCTAATAATTCTTCGAGGCGTTTTTCTCGTTCTGCCTTGCTCCAGCCCAGGAGTTTCATTGGCATTTCGATATTGGCTGCCACGGTTTTGGTTTGCATTAAATTGAAATGCTGGAAAATCATGCCGATGCTGGCACGTTCTTGACGCAATGCTTTGGCATCGAGTGCGGTAAAATCTGTTCCGTTAATGATAATCCGGCCTGAGCTTGGGCGCTCAAGCAGGTTGATCAGACGGATGAGGGTGCTTTTACCAGCACCACTATAACCGATGATGCCAAAAATACTGCCGGTTGGAATCTGAAGATTAATCTGATTCAAGGCATGCAAGGTTTGACCCTTAAGCTCATACTGTTTTGAAATATCTTTAAATTCAATCATAGTGTCAAAAACTGCATCACGGATAAAAAAACAGGCAAGAAATCGTCCTTGCCTGTTCTAAAAGTCTATTATAGTACTATTTTGATTCAGTTAAATACGTCACAGGTTTGTTTACCGCAACTTTCGTACCACCAAAATGTTCATCAACATATGCTTTTACTGCTGGCGTATGATACAACGCACCTACTTTTTGCAGAACTGGATCATTTTGACGATCTGCTGCAACCGCTAATACGTTTACATTCATTTTTGTGCTTTGGTCGATTGGCTCATAGTAAATCGCATCTTTCAATACGTTTAAACCACCTTCCATTGCCAAGGTATTGCCCAGCACAATCGCATCCACTTCGTCTTTTACGCGTACTGCAGTCGCCATTTGAATTGGCTTAATCACGATTTGTTTTGCATTTTCGGTCACATCAGACGTTGTACCTTTGACATTGTCAAAACCAGCTTTTAATTTAACCAGGCCTGCTGATTGTAAAAGTAATAATGCACGTGATTCGTTTGCGCCGTCATTCGGAATGGCAATGGTCGCACCGGTTTTAAACTCGTTTAAAGATTTTACTTTGCTTGAGTAAATGCCCATAGGCTCTAGATAGGTCGTAGATAGAGGTGCAATTTTGGCTGTGTTGGCATCGTTGTAAGCCACCATATAGGCATAAGACTGGAATGCATTCACATCAATTTCTTTGTTGGCTACTGCTGTGTTCATCGACACATAGTCAGTGAAATTTTTCACATCAAGTTTGATACCGGCTGCTTTGGTTTCAGGCAGGGTCGCGATATAACGCCATACGTCTGCATCTGAACCGGTCGAAGCCATAGTTACAGTTTGAAGACCATTTGCATCTTTAGTTTGCGCTGCATCAGTGGCAGGCGCTTCCTGTTTACCACACCCAGTTAAAGTCAATACAGAGGCACTCAAGATAACGCCAAGTAACTTTTTCATGAAATTGTCCTAATTCTATTCTTGCCTAGAGTATAAGCATTTTTAAATCGTGTTAAATAAGAGTTTTATTACGATCTAAGTAGATAGCTTGATCATGGTTGAAGAAAGCTTGAAGTCGAAAGCTGCAAGCGTGCAACAACAATTCTGGTGAACTTGATCAAGTCAGAGGCAGCCCAAATCTGATGTATTTAATCTATTTGGAGAGAGAAAATAGATATTTTATAAGTACATGGCAAGGTTTGAGTGCTCTGAAGTTGCGGATATCATAGCAATAAATCTATATTCGATATACTGGATAAAAAAGCCTTGCTTATCTCTTTAGTCGAATATAAAAAAAGATCTTTTAAACAAAATTTTAATTAAAACAATATATTATTTATATTGAAAATATAGTTTTAATGGATGTGTTTAAATAGTGATCTTTATAAGATTTTGTAAGATAGAAATATAAAAAATGCATATAGATAAATATAAAAAAATATCTGATTTTTTGGGAAATGAAGAAAATTCGATCATTAACGAGATAAATCTTTCCTTTATATTAACTAAGCGAGTCAGTATCTGATCTTGGTTTCCTCAGGTCATGATACTGCAAGCTTGTTTTAACAAAAGGGAATATACAGATAATCCGAACGCTGTTTTTCATAGAGTACGTGTCTACACAAGATATGATCGGCAGGTACAAGTGGATGGTCAAACTCTCTTACTTTTTCTAAGCCAATGTTTTGCATGACACGTTCTGAGGGCGTGTTGATGCAGGCAGTAAAAGAAATGACTTTCTCTAGGCGCAGGGTTCTAAAGGCATATTTTAGTACTGCTTTGGCTCCTTCAGTAGCATAGCCTTGGTTCCAATATTGCGGTAGCAAGCGCCAGCCAATTTCAGGTGCATCTGCCATTTCAAACTCAGGCGGATGCACGTGTAAACCAATAAAGCCAATAAATTCGCCAGAGCTTTTAAGCTCTACTGCATATAAACCCCAAACACGTGTTTCGATGGCATCTTTTAAGCGTTGCATAAATGCAGTGGCTTCGGAAGCATCGAGTTTTTTAAGAAAATAACGCATGACTTCATCGTCTGCGCATATCTAGATAAATGGGGCAGTGTCGGAATCTTGCCATTGGCGGAGGATGAGGCGAGGGCTGGATATTTTAATCATATTTCTTTCATGGTTGAGGTTTCTATGTTTAACTAATTGATTTAAAATTAAATTAACTCAAATTATAACAAGTGGAAGAATGAAGACTAAGATCATAAAAGAATTAATCATAGGTTATCTAGTTATTATTGTTATCATGACATTTATAACCTACTTTTTAATCTACCCCTTAGCAATAGATAAGGGTACGGCTGTAGCAACTATGTTTGGTTGGTCAGCAGGTCTTTTTGCGCCATTGTCTGCTTTTATTTTGTTAAATGCTTGGAAAGAACAAAATAATTTCATGGTCAAACGAGATTTAATGATTGATACATTAGAATATTTAGATGAGGCAACTAGGGCAATAGGGCAAATATATTGGCTAATTTATATAAATGAAACTAAAAATTATTTTTATCCTTACAATGAGAAAAATATACCTTTAGACTTACATAAATTTATCATGGATGAGCATACAATTTTTGTGAAAAATTTAGGTAAATTTCAGAAAGTTGCACTGAGAATTTTAGATAATGCCGAATCTAATGAATTTATTGAACTATATAAAATTTTGAATAAGCTACACGATGAAATAATTTATGCTTTAAATATGAAAAATAAAAAAATTGAAGTAGATATTCAGACTTATAACGATAAATTTCCATATTTGTATGATTACTATCATGATCTTCTTGAAAAGAAAGAAAAATATGAAATTCTAGCTAAAGATTATCTTATTGCGAAATAATAAAAACCCCGCACTCAGCGGGGTTTTTTAATACTTAAACTGAGTTAAGCATTTTCACGCGCAATCGCGCGGTAACCAATATCTTTACGGTATTGGACACCATCGAATGTTACTTTTTCACAAAGCTCTAATGCTTTTGCTTGCGCTTCACCAATGGTATTACCCAGTGCAGTCACACAAAGTACACGACCGCCAGCAGTGACGATGTCGCCATTTTCATTGGCTTTAGTACCTGCATGGAACACTTTCGCATCTGCCATTTCAGTGTCTAAACCTGAAATCACATCACCATTGCTTGAAGTTTCTGGGTAGCCTTTTGACGCTAAAACGATACCAACAGTCTTGCGCTCATCCCATTCAGCTTCAGCAGGTAAGTTACCTGCAATACCAGCTTCAACGAGATCCACCAAAGATGATTTTAAACGCATCATGATCGGTTGAGTTTCAGGGTCACCAAAACGACAGTTAAACTCGATTACTTTTGGTTGACCTTTGTCGTCAATCATCAAGCCAGCGTATAAGAAACCAGTGTAAACGTGACCGTCTTTTTTCATACCTTCAACGGTAGGACGCATCACTTCATTCATGGTTTTTTCAAACACATCAGCAGTCACAACAGGTGCAGGAGAGTAAGCACCCATACCGCCGGTGTTCGGACCTTGGTCGCCTTCAAAAATACGCTTATGGTCTTGCGATGTTGCCATTGGCAAGATGTTGTCGCCATCAATCATACAAATGAAAGATGCTTCTTCACCCGCAAGGAATTCTTCGATCACAACGCGAGAACCTGCATCGCCAAACTTGTTACCTGCAAGCATGTCATCAATTGCTGCAAATGCTTCTTGATTGGTCATGGCAACGATTACGCCTTTACCTGCAGCAAGACCATCAGCCTTGATCACGATTGGCGCACCATTTTTCTCAACAAATGCTTTCGCAGCATCTACTTCAGTAAATACGTCATAGAAAGCCGTTGGAATGTTATGGCGTTTAAGGAAGTGTTTAGCGAATGCTTTAGAGCCTTCAAGCTGCGCAGCAAATTGAGTTGGACCCCAAATTTTAACGCCAGCTTCACGGCATGCATCTACAACACCATTTACAAGTGGTGCTTCAGGACCAACAACCACTAAATCAACCGCATTGCTTTTTGCAAAGTCGATAATCGCAGCATTGTCTAAAATATTTAAGGCAACATTTTCGCATTTATTTTCTGTTGCAGTACCTGCATTACCCGGTGCTACAAATACTTTTGCGACTTTATCATCTTGCGCGATTTTCCATGCCAATGCATGTTCACGACCGCCATTACCCAAAACTAAAATATTCATTAAAAAAAATCCTTCTGAAATAGAATCCCCCTAAATCCCCCTTTGATAAAAGGGGGACTCCCTTCGCTCTACTATGATATAGAAAACCCTCCTTTATTAAGGAGGGCTAGGGAGGATTTAAAATTAATTAGTGACGGAAGTGACGCATACCAGTGAACACCATTGCAATACCAGCTTCGTCAGCTGCTGCAATTGTTTCTTCATCACGCATAGAACCACCCGGTTGAATAATGCATTTGATACCTGCTTTGGCAGCGTTATCAATACCATCACGGAATGGGAAGAATGCGTCAGATGCCATTACCGCACCTTCAACCACTAAACCAGCATGTTCAGCTTTGATTGCAGCAATACGGGCAGAGTTGACACGGCTCATTTGGCCAGCGCCGACACCGATCGTTTGACGGTTTTTGGCATAAACAATCGCGTTAGACTTCACGTATTTCGCCACTTTCCAAGCGAAGATCATGTCATCAATTTCTTGTTCAGTTGGTGCGCGTTTAGTCACAACTTTAAGATCATCTTTAGTAATCATGCCTAAGTCTTGATCTTGAACTAACAAACCGCCGTTTACGCGTTTGTAGTCAAGTTGTGCAGCACGTTCGTCAATCTTTGGAAGTTCGCCACATACTAGTACGCGTACATTTTTCTTCGCACCAGTGACTTCAAGCACGCCTTCAGCAACGCTAGGAGCGATGATTACTTCAACGAATTGACGGTCAACAATTGCTTGTGCAGTTTCAACATCTAATTCACGGTTGAATGCAATGATGCCGCCGAATGCAGATTCTGGATCAGTTGCATAAGCAAGATCGTAAGCAGCTTTGATACCGTCTAAAGATACTGCAACGCCACATGGGTTGGCATGTTTAACGATGACACAAGCAGGCTTTGCAAATGATTTAACACATTCAAGTGCAGCGTCTGTGTCCGCAATGTTGTTATAAGAGAGTTCTTTACCTTGTAACTGTTTTGCAGTTGAAACAGAAGCTTCAGTTGCAGCTGGATCTACATAGAATGCAGCAGACTGATGCGGATTTTCACCATAACGTAAGTCTTGAGCTTTGTTCAATTGTGTATTGAAAGTACGCGCGAATTTGTCAGCCTGACCTTCCTCGACACCTACGCGAGCGCCTAAGTAAGATGCGATCATACCATCGTATTGCGCAGTATGTTCAAATGCTTTCACTGCCAGGTCAAAACGGGTTGCATAAGATAAAGCACCTTCCGCTTTAAGCTCAGCAATTACCGTTGCGTAGTCAGATGCATTCACTACGATACCGACAGAAGCATGGTTTTTTGCAGCAGCACGAACCATAGTCGGACCACCGATGTCGATGTTTTCGATCGCATCAGCAAGTGAACAGTTTGGTTTTGCTACAGTCGCAGCAAATGGATACAGGTTAACAACAACAAGATCGATCGCATCGATGTTGTGTTCAGCCATCACTGCTTCGTCTAGACCACGACGGGCCAGAATGCCGCCATGAATTTTTGGATGTAGTGTTTTAACACGGCCGTCCATCATCTCTGGGAAACCAGTGTGCTCTGAAACTTCAACTACAGCCACATTATTGTCTTTCAACAATTTGTAGGTACCACCTGTAGATAAAATTTCTACCCCTAGAGCAGCAAGTTCTTGTGCAAATTCAACAATACCAGTCTTGTCAGACACAGAGATTAAAGCGCGTTTAATAGTCATGATCTTCGTCACAGTTTTCAAGGAACAGAATAAAACAAAATCAGCAATTTACAGGTTAAAAAAAATGCCTGCGGAAGCCGCAAGCATTTTATCATTTATTCACTCATTAAACCGTGAGCTTTTAACTTTTTACGTAAAGTACCACGGTTGAGTCCGAGAATCTCGGCAGCACGTGTTTGGTTACCACGTGTATATTCTAGAACTACAGATAGAAGAGGTTTCTCCATTTCTGCTAGCACCATGTCGTATACCTGAGATGGTTGCTCGCCCTGCAGTTGTGCAAAATAGTGGCGAACTGCGCGATCTACGTGGATACGTAAAGCAACATCAGATTGTGCAGTAAAAATAGGAGATTTGCTATTCATGCGAATTAATCCGAAAAACAAATATCACTTGGGTAAAGTGATATATAAAAGTGGTCTAGAAATTGAAATGAACTCCATTTTAGATCCTAAAACGGAAGTTCTAAAACTTAGTCATTACATTGAGCCTGTAGCTTGACACATCTCTGCGATTTGGTCGAAAAATAAGCGTAACAATAGTTAAAGTTTTGTTACTGACCAAAATCAAAACAAAAAAATCTGCACGATACGCAATAAATTTTATAGCGCATTAGGCAAGACTGTATTTGTTGTGAAAAAGTCGCGAGGAGTTGCAGCACATAGCTTTCGTGGCGCGTATCATACCATTGTCTAAGCAAAAGTGAGCAAGAAAACTGCATTTTTTTTAACTTTTTTTAATTTTTTAATGCTTTCTCAGCAGATTAGGGGCGAATTATTTCCAAAGTATAGCGATCAAAGCTTTTACGATCGACTGGAAGCTTAAATTTGAATTTAAACGGGCTGTTTTTTGGGATGCGCTGAATATTGACCAGACTTTCAATCAGGTACTCTTCGGAGGACAGGTTATAAGTTGCAATCACTTCACCGCGATGTTCCAGATTGATTCTTAAAATCGGTAAGGCCAGGCTACGGTCATGAAAATTGATCAGCTCACCGCTAAACTCAGCTTCATTATTACCGGTTGCCTTGATTTTGACTTTATTGGCCTGAATCAGTGTGTAGTATTTTTCCAGATTGGAACAATTAAACACTTCACAGGCAGTGTTAAAGGCCAGGCTCATAACGTGACTGTTTTTGATGTATTGCGGATTGAACCAGAAGAATTGAAACATCAGCAGGCTGAACAGTGACAGATTGAGTAAACTCCAGCCTATATAGTACATTGGCCCGCGTTTAGTCTGTTTTTCTGCCTGATCTTCCCAATTCATGCTCGGTAATACTGAAATTGGCTCGGTACTGAAATAATTCAGGTTATTTAAATAGGTTTCCAGGTCAATATTGGAATGTTCAACTTTTTGATCAAAAATCTGTAGCAGGCTATGACGATTGTGCTGATCTGCGTGATAAACACCTGAGTTATTTTGAGTATCAGTTTCGCTGAATTCGCTGGAGTTCGACTGAGCCTGAGATATTGATGCGGTGACCGAATTCCGGGTTTCGGTCACCAAATGCGATAAGGCATTAAATGAAGTAGTACATTTGGGACAGCAAACCATACCCTGCGCAACGGTGAGTTGAGCAACTGTGACCTTATAGGTGGTGGAACAGGTAGGGCAATGGGTTCTTTTGTCACTCATGGATTATTTATAGGCTCATTCGTTCTTATGGCGTTTACCCGAGATACGGCACCAGTGCTCGTCTCGTTTTTCTACCTCTAATATATCAAAATAATTTGAGTAAATGCTAGTAACATCAGCAACTTGCTCTTCAATCACTCCGGCAAGTGCGAACTGTCCCTCAGATTTGATTAAAGTTGCGAACTCAGGAGCCAGCATCATCAGTGGTGCTGCCAGAATATTGGCAACAAATACGTCAGCTTTGGTATTGCCGAGCTCATCTCTAAATTCTTCTGGCAGTCCGACATAAAGTTTGTCCAGTACGCCATTCAGTTCAGCGTTTTGCTGAGTCGCCAGTACAGCTTGTGGGTCGATATCAGTAGCATATGCTTTTTTCGCACCTAATAGCAGTGCAGCTACCGCGAGAATGCCTGAGCCACAGCCATAATCGATGACAATTTTATCTTTCACATTAATTTTGCCGAGCCATTGTAAGCACAGGAAAGTTGAAGCGTGGTTGCCTGTTCCGAAAGCCAGACCTGGATCAAGCTTGATGTTTACCGCATCGGCATCAGGTGCTTCCATCCACTCCGGTACGATCCAGTATTTATCAGCAATCTGAATAGGCTCATAGGCATCCATCCAGGTACGTTCCCAAGCCTGATCTTCAATCAGTTCATGACGGATCGGAGCATCTGGCATTTGTGTACGAATAAAGGTTTCTAGTGCGGCAACATCGATTTCTTCGCCTTCTTCCTGCGCATAAATACCGGTCACAATCACTTTATTCCAAAGTGGCGTTTCACCTGGAAGTGGTTCCAGCAAATCCTGGTTTTCAGCATCATCCAAAGTCACACTCACTGCGCCTAGCGAGCTGAGTAATGTCTCAGTAAAATCAACCTGAGCCTGTTCAACCGTAATATGAATTTGTAACCACTTCACAGAAATAACCTTTATACATTTTTCAAAAAGCTATTGTAACGGAAGTTCAGACTCAACGCTGCTATCTTCTTGATCCATTCCCAAAATAAAAAGGATGCCTGAAGCATCCTTTTAAGCGTTCCAGAGCTTATCTAATCCAGATTCGTTAAAGGTGTTTGCGCCGGGAGTGGTGCAAGCCGATTCAACAAGCTGCCAAAAATTGCAGCAAAGATATACATAAAGATAGAATAAACCGCGGCTGGCATTGCCACAGCAGCACTGCCAATCACGGTCAGGGCAATGGTCATGGCGAGGGTGCTGTTATGAATGCCAATTTCAAATGCACTGGCACGGGCTTGAGCGCTATTAATATTCAGTAGTCGTGGAATCAGATAACCAATACTCAGGCTCAAGGTGCAGAATAAGGCAGTCGCTAGACCAACCTGGGTCAAGTATTCGCCGATATTTGTGCGTTCTTTAATAAGTGTGGCAATAATAATCAGCACCAAAAAGCCAATCGAAAAAATCCGCAGCGGCCGATTCAGTTTTGCTGTCACGCCTGGTGCATAGCGCCGAATCAACATGCCAATTCCCACCGGAATCAGGATGATCGCAAAGACTTGCAGAATCTTGCCGAATTGCAGGCCAACTTGCTGGCTATCCTGCATAAAATGCATGATCGAAAAATTAATAATTAAAGGTAAGGTAATCGCTGCGATGACTGAGTTGATAGCAGTCAAAGTGATATTGAGGGCTAAGTCACCTTTAAACAGATAGCTAAACAGGTTGGCTGTTGCACCCCCGGGCGAAGCCGCCAAGAGCATCAACCCGACTGAGAGTAATGGGGTTAAAGCGAATAGCTTGCAAAGCAAAAAGGCAATGCCAACCAGAATAACCAGTTGGCAGAACAATGCTATAAATACGGCTTTGGGGTGACGAGTGACACGGCTAAAGTCCCGAGGTGTCAGTTCAAGGCCAAGTCCCATCATGATGATTGCAAGTGCCAGCGGCAGTAATATTGTTATAAGGCCAGAATCCATCTGTATGCTCCTTGTCGAAAATTGTTTTAATACTTCTGATTTTCTTTGGAAAAGCATACAGCCTTATAGCAAAATCAGCCAAATAAATTACAAATCTGATAAACGACTTTTATTACTATATACCACTTGCTGGCGGCTAATTAGCACACCGAAAATGGTCGCGAAACTGTACATGAAAATTGTATAAATGCCTGCTGGAATGGCCATCGTGACATTATTCAGAACCGAAATCGCAATGGTTAGGGCAATGGCTGTGTTATGAATGCCGATTTCAAAGGTACAAGCACGTGCCATTTTCTCTGGAATGCCCATGAGTAGAGGGATGCAATAGCCAATAAACAGGCTGGAAAAACATAAAATCGCAGTTGCTGTACCAATATTGGCAAAGTATTCGACCAAATTCGAACGTTCTCTGAAAATGGCGAATATGAATAGGATGGTTAGAAAACCGATAGAGAGTAAGCGCATGGGCCTGCTGACAGTAATCGACAGGTTTGGAAATTTGGCTCGAAGCAGCATACCCATGATCACGGGAATCAAGGTAATTAAAAACACTTGTACAATCTTTTCAACTGGAAAAGTCACGTTTGAGTCATGACTCATAAAGTAGTGTAAGGACAGATTGACAATAAAGGGCAAGGTAAAAATAGAGATGATGGTATTAATGGCGGTTAGAGTAATATTCAGTGCCACATCACCTTTATATATGTAGCTAAACAGGTTTGCGGTTGGACCACCGGGCGAGGCGGCCAGCAGCATCAGACCTACAGCAAGCAAAGCGGGCAAGTCCAAAATCAGACAAATAAAAAAAGCAATGCTGGGTAATAGGACTAACTGCGCAAATAAAGTAATAAAAATGACTTTAGGATAGCGACTTAAGCGCAGGAAATCTTTGATGGTGAGTTCTAGCCCCAGCCCCATCATCATAATTGCCAATGTAATTGGCAAAAAAACGCTAAAAAACCCCGAATCCATGAATTTGCCTTTTTATTATACATTTATAGGTATATTTCCAGTTTAGCCTAGATGAATAAATAAGCAATAAAAAACGGGCAAAATGCAGTCACTTTGCCCGTCAAAGCTTTTACTTGAAATCTAAACTATTTAGATATATATCGGCTACATACCTGGCTGGCCTTGCATTGGTGAATCAGGCTGTGCTGGCTGGTTCATCTGATGCTGCATAGGCTGGTTTTGCATATGTGGCTGCATCGGTTGGCTTTGCATCTGAGATTGTCCCTGAGGGCGTGGTGGCATAAAGCCTAATGCACATTTACCTTTGACTTCGGCACCATTGATGGTGGCAGTAGTCGCACCACTGTTGCCGCTACAGGTACTCATGAGTTCGGCTTCATCGCCTTTGATTGAAGCATTTTTGGATGAAGTGAAAAACTGCGGCTCACAGGTACCATTCCAGATAATGCCGCGATAGGCAAAACTGACTTGTGCACCTTGGGATTTGCCTTTACAAACCTGTTGGTACTTTTGTGCATTATAAATGGTTTCGACCTTATCATTCGCTGATGCAGCAAATGGCGCAAAACATAAACCACATAGAACGGTTGAGAGGAAAATATTCTTATTCATCTTTTATACCTTTGTTTGTAATGTAACCAACATATAGATTAAAAAATGCGCCAGATTAAACAATGCAAATCGAGTAAATTTCTCAGCTTATATGTTTAATTTATATAGTTCCTCTGCAAAGTTAAATTACAGTGCTTTATTGTTATGCGAGTTAAGTGCGATTTATCTCAGGATAAATTCAACTGAATTTGTCTACTTTAGAGTGAAATTTGCTATAATGCTCAGCTATTCTTTTTTATCTCTCAATTACCACTATGCATTATCCTAAAGTATACGATGTTATTGTTATCGGTGGCGGTCACGCCGGTACGGAAGCGGCTCTGGCTGCAGCGCGTATGGGTCGACAGACTTTACTCTTAACTCATAACATTGAGACTTTAGGGCAGATGAGCTGTAACCCGGCCATCGGTGGTATTGGTAAATCGCATTTGGTGCGTGAAATTGATGCTTTGGGCGGTGCGATGGCACTGGCTGCCGATAAAGGCGGTATTCAATTCCGTATTTTGAACTCGCGTAAAGGTGCTGCAGTACGTGCAACACGTGCGCAGGCGGACCGTGTACGTTATAAAGCGGCTATTCGCGAAACATTAGAAAACCAAGCAAACCTTGATATTTTTCAGCAAGCCGCAGATGACCTGATTGTTGAAGGCGATACCGTTAAAGGTGTGGTTACCCAAATGGGTATCCGTTTTGATGCGAAAACTGTGGTGCTGACAGCAGGTACATTCTTAGGTGGTGTCATCCACGTTGGTCTGGAGAAATCTAGCGGTGGTCGTGCTGGTGATCCGCCATCTATTTCACTTGCACATCGTTTGCGTGAATTAAACTTGCCAGTAGGTCGTTTAAAAACAGGTACACCACCACGTATTGACGCGCGTTCAGTGGATTTCTCTGTGATGACACCACAGCCGGGTGATTTCCCATCTCCGACCATGTCATTCATGGGGGATGTGTCTATGCATCCTGAGCAGGTAAATTGCTATATCACGCATACCAATGAACGCACGCATGAAATCATTCGTGGCGGTTTAGACCGTTCACCGATGTACACGGGTGTGATCGAAGGTGTTGGACCACGTTATTGCCCATCGATTGAAGATAAGATTCACCGTTTTGCCGATAAAGATTCTCACCAAGTCTTCTTGGAGCCTGAAGGCTTGGATACACATGAGCTTTATCCAAATGGTATTTCGACTTCTTTACCGTTCGACGTTCAGTTTGAACTGGTTCGCTCGATCCGTGGTATGGAAAATGCGCACATTCTTCGTCCGGGCTATGCCATTGAATACGATTACTTCAACCCACAAGCGTTGAAATTTACCCTTGAAACCAAAGCAATTAATAACTTGTATTTCGCCGGTCAAATCAACGGCACAACCGGTTATGAAGAAGCGGGTGCGCAGGGTTTGCTTGCAGGCTTGAACGCTGCACGCCGTGCTTGGGATCAGGAGCAATGGACGCCAAAACGTGATGAAGCATACATGGGTGTTCTGGTCGATGACCTGATCACATTAGGTACCAAAGAACCATACCGTATGTTCACCTCACGTGCCGAATACCGTTTGATGCTGCGTGAAGATAACGCAGATCAGCGTTTAACAGCCATTGGTCGTGAAATGGGTCTGGTGGATGACGCGCGTTGGGCAGTGTACTGTGAGAAAATGGAAGCAGTGGAAAAAGAAACAGGCCGTTTGCAACACTTGTGGGCCGCACCAAATAACCCAATGGGCAAGAAATTCGTTGAGATGACCGGTGCAGACCTGTCTAAAGAATGTTCGGCGATTGATTTGTTGAAACGTCCAAACATTTCATTTGCTCAAATTGCAGAGTTAACCAATTCTGAAGTATCACCATTTGTCGGTGAGCAAATTGAAATTGCAGTGAAATATGCGGGTTATATTAATCGTCAGCATGAAGACGTCGCACAAATGAAACGTCTTGAAGAAACCCGTATTCCTGCGGATTTCGATTATGACATCGTGTCAGGTCTGTCCCGTGAAATTACCCTGAAACTGAAAGATGTTCGTCCTGAAACATTGGCGCAAGCCAGTCGTATTCCAGGTGTAACCCCTGCAGCAGTTCAACTGGTGATGATTACAATTCGTAAGAATGCACAAGCAAAGAAATCTGCTTAAGATTATGCGCTAAAAAAGCCCGCATTAAGCGGGCTTTTTATCGGCTTGTAGTTTTGTATAAGTTTTGACTATCGTTGAATTAAAAATAACTACTATTAAATTAAGTTATTGATAAATATATATAATGAATATTATTAAGATGTATTAAGTCTAGAAATACAATCTTTTAGGTCTAATTTAGATGATATTTACACATGCTGATGTGCTTAAACCCGACTATTGTCGTGCTATTTCTCTATCAAGATTAGGTTAAGAATAATGCAACGGATCGTCAGACTATCAAACGGTTTGTGAATTATTGATGGAGATCAGTCATGGCACAGCCATACAGCGGAAAAGCCCAAAAAATATTAACGATATTCTTATGTTTCTGGGTCGCATTTTTTGAAGGTTTTGACCTTCAAGCTCCCGGGATTGCGGCGAAAGGAATTGCAGCAAGCTTTGGTTTAGATCAAATCCAAATGGGCTATGTATTTAGTCTGGGTGTCTTTGGAATGCTGTTTGGCGCATTCTTTGGCGGACGTATTGCAGATTATCTAGGACAAAAGAAAGTCCTAATGCTTTCTGTGACTATTTTTGGTCTGTTCATGTCGTTGACTGCAATTGCGCCAAGCATCGAAGTTTTATATGCAGCGCGTTTCTTTACTGGTTTGGGTTTAGGTGCGGCAATGCCAACCATGATTTCAGTCGTCGGTGATGAAGCAACGGAAGCCAACCGTGGCAAGCTAAATAGTCTGATGTATTGTGGTTTGCCGGTAGGGGCGATCTTTGTTGCCGGTCTGGCCATGTTGCTTCCAGAGATTCAATGGCAAACCTTGTTCCTGATTGGGGGATTAACGCCTTTAGTATTGATTCCATTGATGGCGTTTATTCTTAAAGATAAGTCTAAAGTGAATGCGGAAGTGCAGGTCTCTGACGAAGCTGTACCGGGCATGGCTGAAGTTTTGTTCAAGCAGCGCCAATATAAAAATACAGTACCTCTTTGGGTCGGGTTCTTTTTTACCTTGATGATCAATTATATTTTGATTAGCTGGTTGCCAAATTTACTTATGGAACAAGGTTTACAGAAACAACAGGCATTTCTGGTGATGTTGGTGTTCCAGGTGGGCGCTGTCATTGGAACCTTGAGTCTGGGTTATTTGCTGGACCGTTTAAAGCTCTGGCAAATGGCAACCATCATTTATAGTGGCTTGTTTGTTGCCTTGGTATTGTTATTCACCACAACTTCTATTCCGTTATTAATTTTGGCGGGAGTCATGGGTGGTATTTTCTCTACAGGTGGTCAATCTATTCTGTATGGGATCTCACCAATTTTTTATTCAGGCGCAGGCAAAGTGACAGGCGTGGGGAGTGCGATCTCTCTAGGGCGTTTAGGAGCGATGACTGGACCATTATTAACTGGAAAAATTCTGGCATTAGGTTTGGGAACGACGGGCATTCTTGTGGCAAGTTTGCCAGCAGTGGTCGTATCGGTAGCTGTCACCGCACTATCACGTTATAAGGCTACTCATAAGTAATAGATTATTGATATCTCAATACAGAAAAGGGAATCTGAAGATTCCTTTTTTTATCGTCGAGGTTTTTAATTGAATAAAGTCAGTCCATAAAATTTGCTAAAATATACGGATAGTAAACAGATTGATTTTTATATGGCTTATCAACTTATTCCACTCTCGATTCAGGCCACTGATAATATTGCCTGTCCACATTGTCAGCACAACGTGATTGATTGGGCAGAAGAGCAGTATGTGCAACCTTGTGAACATACCCTGTTTATTGCCATGGATATTGGCTTTGAATATATGACGGATGAATTCGAGCACAGCATGCCGCGTTCTGTAGATGATCTGCATGCCAATGATGATCAGGTGAATATGCTGGATGAAATCACCCAAGCGACTTATTCAAATTATCTGATATATAAGTCTGATCTGGGCATAGATGGGTATTTCCGCTATGTGGGTTTTACTGCATAAATCATCATCAATAAAAAAGCGCCAATCGGCGCTTTTTTATATGGAAAGATTAACTTTCTATTTCTTCTTCGATTTCATCATCCGTAGTATCCATGCCCAATTCTTTAAGCTTGCGCGTTAAAGTGTTGCGACCCCAACCTAAAAGTTCTGCGGCATGACGTTTACGGCCACGGGTTTGTTGCAAGGCTGCATTGATCAAGGTGCGTTCAAACATTGGCGTCGCAACATCCAGAAGTTTCATTTCACCATTTTTGAGTTTCTGCATCGCCCATTGACCCAGCAATTCATCCCAGTGATGCGGTGCGATCTGGTTCAGCGTTGGAATTGGCGCACCCGGATCCTGCTGATGAATTGGAATCTGTTTCAGCTCAGGTGGCAAGTCTTCAGGATAGACTTCACGACCTGTGATCATGACAGTCAGCCAGCGACAGGTATTTTCAAGTTGACGCACGTTACCTTGCCATGGCAATTTTTGCATATATTCCTGAGTTTCAGGACGCAGAATCTTTGGATTGACCCCAAGTTCCTTTCCGGCACGCGCCAGAAAATGCTGCGCCAGCATCGGAATATCTTCACTGCGATGTGCCAGTTTTGGAATATGAATACGAATTACATTCAGTCGATGATACAAGTCTTCACGGAAACGACCATCATGAACCAGTTTTTCCAGATCCTGATGTGTCGCTGCCACGATACGCACATCGACCTTAACGGGAATATGACCGCCAACACGGTAAAATTCACCATCGGCTAGTACACGCAATAAACGGGTCTGGGTTTCAAATGGCATATCGCCAATTTCATCTAAAAACAGCGTGCCGCCATTGGCCTGTTCAAAACGACCCTGACGTTGGGTGTTAGCACCGGTAAATGCACCTTTCTCATGGCCGAACAGTTCAGTTTCGATCAGGTCTTTTGGAATCGCCGCCATATTGAGGGCAATAAAAGGTTTTGAACTGCGTGGTGAATGACGATGCAGGGCATGCGCTACCAGTTCTTTACCTGTACCAGACTCACCATTAATCAACACGGTAATATGCGATTGTGATAAACGGCCAATGGCACGAAACACTTCCTGCATGGCAGGCGATTCACCAATAATTTCGGTAGATTGAATCGGTGGAGCCGCTTTTGCCGATTCTTGTTGCTGTAGCTTGGTGATATGTAAAATCGCACGATTTACCAGTGCCAATGCTTCATCAATATCAAAAGGCTTAGGCAGATATTCAAAAGCACCAGTTTGATAGCTGGAAACAGCCGACTCTAAGTCTGAATGCGCCGTCATAATAATGACAGGTAGGTCAGGATAATTGTGTTTGACTTTGCCCAGGAAAGTAAGACCATCAATTCCTGGCATACGGATGTCGGTCAGAATCACATCAGGTGCTTCCAGACTCAATTGATCCAGTGCAGATTGTGCTTCTTCAAAACTGGTCACATCCAGGCCTTCTTCTTTAAAGGTCTTTTCCAGTACCCAGCGCATGGCGCGATCGTCATCAATCACCCATATTTTATTTCGCGACATGATTTGACTCCCAAGGTAAATATAAGCTAAAGACGGTTTTTCCAGCCACGGACTGACACTCGATCATGCCGTTGTGCTGATGAATAATATTCTGAGCAATACTGAGGCCCAGTCCGGTCCCTTTGGCACGGCTGGTGACCAGCGGATAAAACACCGATTCGATAATCTCTTCCGGCACACCTGGGCCATTGTCTTCAATATCAATCCGTACCACAGAGCGGTGAATCACCCCGTTAATAGTAAAAAGACGCTGGATCCGGGTTCTTAAAATCAGTTCCGGTTGATGTTCGACAAAGAATTCCTTGTTTTCGGTCATGGCCTGTACGGCATTGGCGCAAATATTCAAAATGACCTGAATCAATTGGTCACGGTCTGCCAGAACTTCCGGTAAGGACAAGTCGTAATCCCGGATAATCTTGATTTTCTTTTTGGTCTGGTTGGCAATCAGTGAACGTACACGTTCCAATGGTTCATGGACATTGACCAGTTCATAGCTCGGAAGCTGGCGTGAGCCGAGCATGGTATCGGCCAGATTTCTCAGTCGATCCACTTCGCTAATGATAATGTCGGTAAATTCTTTGTATTGTGGATCATTCAAACTACGTGCCAGTAATTGAGTCGCGCCACGAATGCCACCGAGTGGATTTTTGATTTCATGCGCGACACCGCGAATCAGCTGACGCGCTACCTGATGCTGTTGCAGCAGATTTTCTTCGCGTGAAATTTTTAACATGCGATCGCGAGGATTGAGTTCGATGAGCAGTAGCGGATGATAAGGTTTGCCCAGATTTAGCTGAGAAACAGTGTAGTCAACATGAATGTCTTTAAAGTTGACCAGAATAGTGGCTTCGCGGCGTGTATAAGGCTGTCCCGTAGTTAAAGTATTATTCAGGGCTTCTTCGGTATTGAACTCATCTGTCGGGTTTTGCAAAATATTGAGCACGGATGTGCCGCTCGCGCGGAATAAGCTCACATCAAATAAGGCTTCACAGGCAGAATTCAGATAATAAATATTAAGATCGCGGTCTATCAATAAGATACACGTGGTCATATTGTCCACTAAAGCACGATAGTCGATCGGAATAATTTGATCCATTCGCGGGTTTGTTCCTGTATTAAAATGGCGCAATGGCATCTTCATAAAGCAATTTAATCAATTTTAAGTTCTGATTTGATGCAAGATGCACGCCAACTTTTATGACGAGAGATTATTTATTGCGATGAAATGCAGAAATGTGACAGAGCAACACAATTCATCTTAGATATAGCGGATTAAATTGAGGCTGTAAATCTAAAATGATTCATTTTGGTGCATGAGTGGGTATGTTGAATATTTTATGGCAATATTTTAGTGCATGATGCAAAGAGTCAGGTTTTCAACTATTTTTATGATGCGAAAAGACATACAATACGCGCATTCTAGTAGAGCGAAAATTCATGAAGTCCCCCAAAGTCGGTTTTGTATCTTTAGGTTGTCCTAAGGCATTGGTAGATTCTGAACGTATTTTAACCCAGTTAAAGACTGAAGGTTATGACGTCGCTTCGGATTATGACGGTGCTGATTTAGTTGTAGTAAATACCTGTGGTTTCATTGAATCCGCAGTGCAAGAATCGCTCGATGCGATTGGTGAGGCGATGAGCGCGAATGGTCGCGTGATCGTAACAGGTTGTCTAGGTAAAGACGAAGACAAGATTCGCCAAATGCATCCCAATGTCCTGAAAGTGACAGGTGCAGCGGCATATAAAGAAGTTATGGATGCGGTTCATCAATACGTACCTGAGCCGCCAAAACACAATCCATTTATTGATCTGGTTCCAGAGCAAGGCATCCGCCTGACGCCAAAACACTATGCTTATCTGAAAATATCTGAAGGCTGCAACCATCGTTGTACCTTCTGTATTATTCCAAGCATGCGTGGCGATCTGGTTTCACGTCCAGTCGGTTCTGTGCTTGATGAAGCTGCAGCGCTGAAACGTGCCGGTGTAAAAGAAGTACTCGTCATCTCCCAGGATACTTCTGCTTATGGCCTGGACACGAAATACAAGCTAGATTTCTGGAATGGCCAGCCGGTTAAAACCAAATTCTATGACATGTGTGAAGCATTAGGTCAGTTGGGAATCTGGGTGCGTTTGCACTATGTTTACCCGTATCCGCATGTGGATGCTGTGATTGACCTGATGGCACAAGGTAAAATCCTGCCTTATCTGGATATTCCATTCCAGCACGCGAGTCCAAAAATTCTCAAACTGATGAAACGCCCTGCGCACAGTGAAAATACACTGGAGCGTTTGAAAATCTGGCGCGAGAAATGTCCTGATCTGGTGTTGCGTTCAACATTTGTGGTGGGCTTCCCGGGTGAAACTGAAGAAGACTTCCAGATGTTACTGGACTGGCTGAAAGAAGCCCAGCTGGATCGTGTGGGATGTTTTACCTATTCGCCAGTTGAAGGTGCGACAGCAAATGATTTGCCAGATCACGTTCCTGAAGAAATTAAACAAGAGCGTTATGAGCGTTTCATGCAGGTTCAGCAAGAAATCTCGGCAGCCAAACTCCAAAAACGTATCGGTCAGACCATGACTGTGCTGGTAGATGACCTGGAAGATGAATTCCCGGTAGCGGTTGCGCGTTCTTATGCAGATGCACCTGAAATTGATGGTAATGTTTTTGTTGAAGATATCGATAAAAGCGTCATCAAGGCGGGGGATTTACTTGAAGTCGAAATTACTGATGCAGATGAATACGATCTGTATGCAAAACTCATTTCAGTCAAGTCTGCTTAAGATTTTGAATTAAAAAAATTTAAATTGAATACTTTGGAGTTTGATGATGTTGGATTCTAAAAAGCCACGCTTTGGTCGCATCCTGTTAAAGCTTTCTGGTGAAGCGCTGGCAGGCAATAAAGACATGGGGATCGATGCACAAGTGCTCGATCAGATGTCACTTTCTATTGCGCACCTCGTGGGTTTAGGCGTACAAGTAGGTATTGTTGTGGGTGGTGGTAACCTGTATCGCGGTAGCCAGCTACAAAAAGATGGTCTAGTTGGTCGTGTAACTGGCGACCAGATGGGTATGCTAGCAACAGTCATGAACGGTTTGGCACTTCGCGACGCTTTGGTGCGCCGTAATATTAAAACCCGTTTAATGTCTGCATTGCCAATTGGTGCCGTGGTTGAGTCTTACTCAAGCCGTGATGCAATCCGTCACCTGACTCAGGGTGAAGTGTGTGTATTCGTGGCAGGTACAGGTAATCCGTTCTTTACGACAGATACAGCTGCCTGTTTACGTGGTATTGAAATCGAATCAGACTTGATCTTGAAAGCGACCAAAGTTGATGGCGTATATAATAAAGATCCAAGCAAATATGATGATGCGGTTAAATATGACACATTGACTTTTGACCAAGTTCTGGACGAAAAGCTGGGTGTGATGGACTTAACTGCAATCTGTTTATGTCGTGATCACAATGTGCCGCTACAAGTATTCGATATGAATAAATCTGGCGCATTGCTTTCCGTTGTGATGGGTGAAAAAGAAGGGACTCACGTTACCAATTAATGACGTGAGCACCAAAGCACTTTATACTACACGCTAATTTAGTAATAACCTCTTTTCAAGAATTAAGTAAGGAAGATCATATGATTAACGATCTTAAAAAAGACAGCGAAGACCGTATGAACAAAACTCTAGAATCTCTAGAGCATGGTTTTGCAAAAGTTCGTACCGGTCGTGCGCATCCATCAATTTTAAATAACGTGATGGTTTCTTACTATGGTTCAGACGTTCCATTGAACCAGGTGGCAAACGTAGGTGTTGAAGATTCACGTACTTTGTTAATCCAGCCTTTCGAACGTTCAATGGTTTCTGCAATTGATAAAGCGATTCGTGAATCTGACTTGGGTCTGAACCCAATTACAGCAGATGCGATTCGTGTACCGATGGCTGCGTTGACTGAAGAAACGCGTCGTGACATGCAAAAAGTTGCGCGTAATGAAGCAGAAAATGCCAAAGTAGCGATCCGTAACATCCGTCGTGATGTATTGGGCGATATCAAGGCTTTGTTGAAAGAAAAAGAAATTTCTGAAGACGAAGAGCGTCGTGCTGCTGACGAAATCCAGAAAATTACTGACAAATTTGTTGCTGAAGTTGACAAGCGCTTGGCTGCGAAAGAAGCTGAATTGATGAAGGTCTAATTCATCGATGACCGTTGCTGAAGAAAATCCCCGTCTTCCGAAACATGTTGCCATCATCATGGATGGCAACAATCGTTTTGCCAAAAAAAATCAGATGCAGAAAGGTGATGGACACCGGGAAGGAAAAACGGTTCTAGATCCGATTGTTGAACACTGTAAAAAAAGAAATATCCAGGCTTTAACTGTATTTGCCTTTTCCAGTGAGAACTGGAATCGTCCACAGTTCGAAGTTGAATTGCTCATGAAATTGCTGGTAGACACCATTCATGAACAATTACCCCGCATGGAAAAATTCAATATTGCCTTACGTTTTATCGGTGATCGCAGCCGTTTGTCCCCAGAATTACAGGGGCTTATGTTGCATGCCGAAGAAAGGACTGCTAATTTCAATAGTATGACACTCACTATTGCAATCAGTTATGGTGGTATGTGGGATATGGCACAAGCTGCACAGCGAATTGCCAGCGATGTTTTAACAAATAAATTAGATCTTGATGCAATTAATACTGATGTATTTGGTCAATATGTCAGCCTTGGTGATTTACCTGCAGTTGATCTGCTGATTCGTACGGGTGGGGACTTCCGTCTGTCGAATTTCCTGTTGTGGCAGGCAGCCTATGCAGAGCTGTATTTCACTGAGACGCTATGGCCAGAATTTACCGTTGAAGAACTTGATGATGCACTTGCCGTATTTGGCGGGCGTGAACGTCGTTTTGGTAAAACATCAGAACAGATTCATCAGGAAAAACTTGAGAATTAATACATGTTTGAGCGGATTATAACCGCATTGGTGTTGGTAGCAGTTGTACTGAGCTGTATGTTTGCTACTGAATCACATTATCCAATGTTTGTATTGATGGTTCTTGCTGCTGGGGTGGCCGGTTATGAGTGGTTCAAACTCATGCCGCGAAAATTTAAATATGTCATCAAACCTGTTGCTTGGGGATATGGAGTGCTCACTGCAGCACTTTCAGCTTTGGCATTGTATTTTGCCGAAGTTGCCTTATTGTTATGGGTGGCTTCTATAATTACCTGGTTGCTCAGCATTTACTGGGTTAAAACCTATCCTGAATATGATGGCTGGTACAACGCCAGCCTGCACGGAATCGGCGTAGTTCTGATCTCTGCTGCGGTTACTGCAATTTTCTCTGTCTGGCAAAGTTCACCGTGGTGGCTGATGTACCTGTTTTTACTGGTATGGGGCGCAGATAGTGGTGCATATTTTGTGGGTCGTAAATTTGGCAAGAAAAAGCTGGCGCCGAATGTTAGTCCTAATAAATCCGTAGAAGGGCTGTATGGCGGTATCGTTACTTCAATGCTGATCGTGACGGCAGTTGCCTTGCTTTATCTGGATATGACCTGGCCAGAACTGATTTTATTTCTGATTCTATCTGTCGTTACAGTATTTAGTTCGGTACTGGGTGACCTGTTTGAATCCATGATCAAACGTCGTGCCGGTATTAAGGATTCAGGTCGAATTTTGCCAGGACATGGCGGAGTACTGGATCGTATTGATTCTTTGCTTGCTGCAGCTCCAATCTTTGCAGCAGGTATGGCTGTTTTAAAACTTATTGGTGTAGATTTATAAATGTCACAAGCAGTTTGTATACTGGGTGCTACAGGTTCCATTGGTCAAAGTACTTTAAAAATCTTGCAGCGACATCCTGAAGCATACTCGGTTTTTGCTGTGACCGCGCAAAGTCGTATCGAGGAGCTGGTTGAAATTTGCCGGCAATACTGTCCTAAAGTGGTGGTGGTGCCGGCTGAAAAAGTAGATGAACTTTCAAAACTACTTCAGCAACACCATTTATCTGATATTGAAATTCTGCAAGATGAAGCCGGTTTAATCGCTGTGGCTGAACACGCGGATGTTGATATCGTTATGGCGGCAATTGTCGGTGCTGCAGGCTTGTTGCCGACATTGGCTGCAGTGAAAGCGGGTAAACGCGTACTGCTGGCCAATAAAGAAGCCTTGGTGATGTCAGGTGACATCATGATGCAGGCAGCGCGCGATCATGGTGCCTTATTGCTTCCCGTTGACTCCGAACATAACGCGATTTTCCAATGTCTGCCACCGCATTATTTTGAGGCAGAGCGTCATGGCAAGCCCAAACTGGGTGTATCCCAGATTCTGCTGACCGCGTCGGGTGGGCCGTTTCTGAACCACAGCATACAGCAACTTGAAGAGGTCACACCTGCCCAAGCTTGCAAGCATCCTAACTGGTCCATGGGTCAAAAAATTTCAGTCGATTCTGCTACCTTGATGAATAAAGGTTTAGAATTGATCGAAGCCTGCCATTTGTTTGCAGTTCAAGAACAATTTGTTACAGTTGTTGTGCATCCACAGAGTATTATTCACTCCATGGTTCAATACGTTGATGGTTCGACTTTGGCACAAATGGGTAATCCAGATATGGGCACGCCTATTGCACATGCTTTGGCATGGCCTGAGCGTATTAGTACGCATGTGGCGCCACTGGATCTGTTTATGCATTCACAACTTAATTTTCAAGAACCGGATATGCTCCGTTTCCCTGCATTAAAACTGGCCCGTCAGGCCATGCAGAGTGGCGGAATTGCACCTACGATTTTAAATGCGGCCAATGAAATTGCAGTTGCTGCATTTTTAAATCAACAGATCAGATTTACCCAAATTCCTCAGGTAGTTGAGCATGTCCTAAATCAGATGGACAATCAACCTGCACATGATCTGGAGGCTATCTTGCAAGCAGATCAAATGGCACGAGGTTTATCACAGCAATACGTTGTGAGTAAAGGAAGTTAAGATATGAATGCCTTGTTTATGATTGCCGCAGCAATTCTCTTACTCGGTCCCTTAATTGCGATTCACGAGTTCGGTCACTATATTGTGGCGCGTAAACTGGGCGTTAAAGTATTGGTCTATTCCATTGGATTTGGGCCAACATTATTAAAATGGACCTCGAAAAAATCCGGAATTCAGTATCAATTGTCTGCCTTGCCTTTGGGTGGCTACGTCAAGATGCTGGATGAACGCGAAGGTAATGTCTCTGAAGAGGACTTACCCAAAGCCTTCAATCGTCAGCATCCGTGGAAACGAATCGCCATCGTGGCAGCGGGACCATTAATCAACCTGATTTTTGCAGTTCTTCTATTCTGGGTGTTATTTTTACCGGCACAAGAACAGCTCAATACCCGTGTAGGCAAAATTTTACCAAATACGCCTGCTGCAACCGTACAAATGCAGCCGGGCGACAAAATTGTAGCTGTGGATGGTACTCAGGTGGAAACCTGGGAAAAACTCAGTTATGTCTTGGTGGATCGTGTTGGTGAAACTGGTGTGGTTTCTATTCAGGCAGATCGCGCTGGTGAAAACAAATTGTTCCAGTTGCCGATTCAAAACTATTTAAAAGATCAAAGTCAATCGCCACTAGAAAGCCTGGGTTTCTTGCCTTATCGGCCAGAAATTCCGGCAGTGATCAGCAAACTGAGTGAAGATGGTGCAGCCATCCGTCAAGGTTTGAAAGAAGGCGACAAGATTCTGGCCATTGACGGCGTTCAGATGAAAGACTGGTTTGATGTGGTGCAGGTGGTACAGGCATCTCCAGAAAAATTACTCAAAATGGATGTACTACGCGAAAATCAGGTGGTTCAGCTGGAAGTCATGCCACAAGGTAAACGTGACAATATGGGCAATGTGACTGGTATGCTGGGCGTACAAAGCGATCCGGGTAAACTGAACATTCCTGCAGAATATAAACAGACCATTCATTACTCGCCAGGCGAAGCACTGGTAATGGCATTTGATAAAACAGCACATTTATCTTCGATGATTCTGAACTCGATTGTCAAAATGGTACGTGGTCTGATTGGCCTGGATAATTTATCAGGTCCAATTACTATTGCCAAAGTGGCAGGACAAAGCGCAGAAATGGGCTGGGAAACTTTTATTTCCTTTATGGCGCTAATGAGTGTAAGTTTAGGAATATTAAATCTACTGCCTATTCCAATGCTTGATGGCGGACATCTGGTTTACTATTTTGTTGAATTAATTCGTGGTAAACCTGTTTCCGAACAAATACAATTGGTTGGGTTAAAAATTGGTATGGTACTGCTCGGCAGTATGATGCTTCTGGCATTATTTAATGATTTTATGCGTTTATAACAACGTAAATGGAATAAATTAACAGCGGAAAAGACTGGCATGCAGCACACACATTTATTTATGCCTCTGGCACTCGTTAGTGCAATGGCAGTAGCACAACAAGTATATGCAGCAGATGAATTCATTGTACAAGATATAAAATTTGATGGATTAGTACGTTTAACTCCTGACAATGTGTATGGCCTAGTGCCAATTAACAGTGGTGATCGGGTCAATGATCCAATCATTGCCAATGCAATTCGTAGCATGTATGCATCAGGCCTGTTTGATGACATTAAAGCCGTTCAGCAGGGCAATACCTTGGTTTTCCAAGTGGTTGAACGCCCGGTCATTTCAAAAATCGAATTGAAAGGCAATAAGTTGATTCCTAAGGAAGCACTTGAGGAAGGCCTGAAAAAAATGGGTCTGGCTGAAGGTGAAGTTCTGAAAAAATCAGCGCTGCAAACTATTGAAACTGAACTTGAACAGCAATACATGCAGCAAGGTCGTTATGATGCCGATATTACGGTCACCACGACGCCTCGACCAAATAACCGTGTTGAATTGCTAATTGATTTTATTGAAGGTAAAGCGGCCAAAGTTTTTGATATCAATATTATCGGGAATACCGTATTTAAAGAATCTGATATCAAGCAGGCCTTTGCAGTAAAAGAAAGTGGCTGGAGTTCAGTCATTTCGCGTAATGACCGTTATGCACGTGAAAAGATGGCGGCAAGTCTTGAAGCTTTGCGTGCCATGTATCTGAATCGCGGTTACATCAACTTTAATATTACCAATTCCAGTCTGAACTTGAGTGAAGATAAAAAGAATGTCTTCATCGAAGTATCTGTGGATGAAGGTGAGCAATTTAAATTTGGTCAAACCAAATATTTAGGTGACGCGCTTTATAAGACTGAAGAATTACAGGCTTTACAAATTTTCAAAGAAGGCGAAATTTATTCGCAGGAAAAAGTCAACGCGGTTAAGCAGTTATTGCAGCGTAAGTATGGTAATGCAGGTTATTACTATGCAGAAGTCAATATTGTTCCTCAAATTAACAACGAAACCAAACTGGTTGATCTAAATTATTATATTAATCCGGGTCAGCAAGTCACGGTGCGACGTATTAATTTCACTGGTAATACGAAAACTGCAGATGAAGTATTACGTCGTGAAATGCGCCAAATGGAAGGTGCGCTTGCCAGTAATGAAAAAATTGACTTGTCTAAGGTCCGTCTGGAACGTACCGGGTTCTTTAAAACTGTCGATATCAAACCTGCACGTATTCCGGGTGCGCCAGATCAGGTGGACTTGAATGTTGCCGTTGAAGAGCAGCATTCAGGGACCAGTACTCTTGCAGTTGGTTTCTCGCAAAGCGGTGGTGTAACTTTCCAGGCAGGTTTAAGCCAGACTAACTTCCTGGGTACAGGTAATAGTGTTTCAATCGATTTGTCGCGTTCTGAAACGCAAGATTACTATAACTTGAGTGTGATGGACCCATACTTCACCATTGATGGTGTGCGTCGCGGCTATAACATGTACTACCGTAAAACCAAGCTGGATGATGACTATAACGTCAACAACTATGTAACGGACAGTTTTGGTGGTGGGATTAACTTTGGTTATCCAATTGACGAAAACCAAAGTGTTAGCCTAGGCCTGAATATTGATCAGACTGATGTAACCACTGGGCCTTATGTTTCTACTTATGTTGCGGATTATCTAGAACGCAATGGTGGTAAAGAGACACGAAGCGGTGAATATTGCCCGGCTCAAATTGAGACACTGACAGGTAATTGTGTTGATGAAAATGGTAATCCAGTTAATACAACCACCTATGGTCAAGAATTTAAAGGTGAGTTTTTTACCTATAACCTGAACTTAGGTTGGTCATATAATACTTTAAACCGCCCAATGTTCCCTACAAATGGTATGTCACATCGAATCAATGGTGAAATTGCATTGCCAGGCAGTGATGTCGAATATCAGAAAGTCACTTATGATGCTCAGGCATTCTTCCCATTAGGCAAGGATTTTGTTCTGCGCGGTTATGGTAAGTTGGGTTATGGTAATGACCTACCATTCTACAAGAATTTCTATGCCGGTGGTTTTGGCTCAGTTCGTGGTTATGAAAACAGTACATTGGGGCCTAAATATCCGGGTGTATATTTCTCTGATATTAGCCAAACTGATCCATCTCCTGAAGAGGTAGGTGGTAATGCACTAGTTCAATTCGGTACCGAACTAGTACTTCCGGTACCATTCAAAGGGGATTGGGCACGTCAGGTTCGTCCAGTCATCTTTGCTGAAGGTGCGCAAGTGTTTGATACCCAGTGTGATGTATCAAATGAAAATATTTTCGTTAATGGCACTTCGGTAAATGGAAAGCAGTACTGTAAAGATAACTTCGGTTTCGATGCAGATAATATGCGCTATAGCGTGGGTGCAGGTTTCACCTGGATCACCATGATTGGCCCATTGTCTCTCAGCTATGCTTATCCGTTGAATAAAAAAGACGGTGATGATACTAAAAACATCCAGTTCGAAATTGGACGTACTTTCTAAAATCGTTTTGACCTAGAAACTAAATTTTGCTCATAAAGCCTGCAGGTTTTGTGAGCAAATTTTTTTGAATGAGTAAGAATATGAAAAAAATGATTATGGCAATGAGCCTGGCTTTGGCAAGTGTTGCTCCTTTGACTCAAGCGGCTAGCATGGGGGTAATTGACTTGGAGCGTGTGGTTGAAGGTAGTACCTATCTAAAACAACAAAACACGATATTTCAGCAAAAAATTCAGCCACAAACCACTAAAATTGAACAACTCAGCAAAGAGCTGGAAGCTTTGCAGCAACGTGCTCAATCCAACACTAAGCTCAGTGAGACTGAAAAACAGAAAATGTCTGCGGAATATCAGGCTAAGTTGCAAGAATTGAATCAGTTACAACAGTCTGTACAGACTAATGTTCAAAGCTCGATTCAGCAGATCCGAATTGTATTTGATGCACGTGTGAAGCAAATTGCTGAACAATTGCGTAGAGAAAACAACCTGGATGTAGTTTTAAATAAAAATTCAGCACTTGCTTATGATGCTAAATATGATTTAACTGATAAAATGATTCAAAAGGTTAATGCAATTAAATAATCAATGAATCATCAAAAGCTTCAGTTAGCTGATCTCGCTCGCCTGGTTCAGGGCGAGTGCATAGGTCAGACAGATTTACGTTTGAGTGCTTTGGCCAGTCTTGAACAGGCAACCTCACAAGATCTTGCATTTGTGAATGCCGATAAATATGTAGAGCAGGCCAATCAAAGTCAGGCAGGTGCTTTAATTGTCACGGCTGAACTAAAACAACAGATAACTTCACATCAAAACTTTATTGTTGTGGCAAATCCCTATCTGGCTTTTGCGATTTTGACGCATGTCTTTGAGAGAAAACATCGCCAGCGCGGCATTGAAAGTACTGCTCAAATTCACCCGTCGGCAATGATCGCGGACGATGCTTATATTGGTCATTATGTGGTGATTGGTGAGCATTGTGTCGTGGGTGCGAATACGATTGTTCAGGCGCATGTGCAGATCGATGATGATGTCGAGATCGGTCAGGACTGTTTTATTGACTCACATGTGACCCTCACCGGCGCAGCAAAAATTGGTAATCGGGTGCGTATTCATGCTAATAGCGTGATTGGCAGCGAAGGGTTTGGTTTTGCACCTTATCAAGGTAAATGGCACCGTATTGCGCAATTAGGTTCTGTACGCATTGAGGATGATGTGCGTATTGGGTCAAATTGTAGCGTAGACTGTGGTGCACTGGATGATACGATTTTGCAACAGGGTGTTATTATTGATAATCTTGTGCAAATCGCGCATAACGTTAAAATTGGTGCACATACCGCGATTGCTGCAAAAACTGCCGTTGCAGGAAGTGTTTCAATTGGCAAAAACTGTATCATTGGTGGTGCCTCTGCGATTTCTGGACACTTGAATATTGCCGATAATGTGACGTTGACCGGAATGTCAATGGTGACAAATAATATTTCTGAAGCTGGAAAATATTCATCCGGGATTGGTCTGTTTGAAAACCAGAAATGGAAACGTACCGTGGTTCGCCTCAGACAATTAGCAGATGTGCCATTGACCCAGGTGATCAAACGACTAGATCATATGCAATCTCAGATTGAGTCCATTGAATCAACATTTAAGTTGCGTAAATAATTATGATGACAGAGTCGAATTTGCCTACATTCACGAAGCCTGAATTGCCAATGAATATTCAAAAGATTCGTGAATATTTGCCCCATCGCTATCCATTTTTATTGGTTGATCGCGTAGTCGAGATTACCGAGAATGGCATTGTTGGTTATAAAAACGTCTCAATTAATGAAGAGTTTTTACAAGGCCATTTTCCGAATTATCCAATTATGCCAGGTGTACTGATTGTTGAGGCACTGGCACAAATCTCTGGAATTCTGGGTTTTGTGATGAATAACGAAGTACCAAGTGAAGGTTCTTTGTTCCTGTTTGCCGGTGCGGAAAAAGTTAGATTTAAAAAACAGGTGGTTGCAGGTGACCAATTGGTTTTAAAATCTGAATTAGTGATGCAAAAGCGGGGCATTTACAAATATAATTGTATTGCCACTGTAGATGGCGTCGTCGCAACAACCGCGGAAATTATGGTTTCGCATCAAAAAGTCGAGCAGGCATGAGCAATAATCCCCTTATTCATCCAACTGCCATTATTGACCCATCAGCAGTCATTGCTGCTGATGTAGAAATTGGCCCATATTGTATTATCGGGCCAAATGTCACTATTGGTGCGGGTAGCAAACTTCATTCACACGTGGTGGTGGGTGGCTATACGCGTATAGGTGAATATAATGAAATTTTCCAGTTCGCCAGTGTAGGTGAGGTGTGTCAGGATCTTAAGTATGCCGGTGAAGAAACCTGGCTTGAGATTGGCGATCACAACAAGATTCGTGAGCATTGCAGTCTGCATCGTGGCACGGTTCAGGACCAGAGCCTGACCAAGATCGGTAGTCATAACCTGCTCATGGTGAATACGCATATTGCACATGACTGTATGGTCGGAGATTATAATATCTTTGCTAATAACGTCGGTGTGGCTGGACATGTCCATGTCGGGGACTACGTCGTCATTGGCGGAAACTCGGGCATTCATCAGTTCTGTAAGATTGATTCTTATAGCATGATTGGTGGGGCATCACTGATTCTGAAAGATGTACCGGCCTATGTAATGGTTTCAGGTAATCCTGCGCATGCATTTGCCATGAATATTGAAGGTATGCGTCGTAAAGGCTGGTCAAAGACAGTGATTAGCGGTTTACGTGATGCCTTTAAACTGATTTATAAATCAGGTTTAACAACTCAGGAAGCAATCGAGCAGATCCGTACAGGAATTTTGCCGGAAGTGGCTGAAGTACAGCGTCTCATTGATTCTCTTGAACAGTCGAAGCGCGGTATTGTGCGCTAAAAGTTTAAGATAATAAAAAAGACACCTTATTTAAGGTGTCTTTTTTATTTTGGGAACTTCTATTTTACTTAAGAAATTTAATTTCCTCAGCTTTCGGATAATTCTTCAATAGCTTTGTTTTGTATTGCGATGCAAGCGTAGTATTCTTTTCAACATCTTTGCTGATGTTATAAAGCTGATACAGGGCAGTGGAGGCTTTCGCAGAATTTGGGTAACGGTCAACGACAATCAGATAATTACGTTTCGCTTCAGTAAATTTTGGCGGGTCAATCGCCAGATTGAATTCCGCTAACCAGAAATAGGCATTGCTGATATAAGCGCTATTCGGATTGTTTTTAATAAAGTTTTGCATCGGTGCAATGGCTTTGGCTGCACCGCCATTTTTATAAGCATCTAAAGCCACGGTATAAGCTGCTTTTTCCAGCTCAGCAGGTTGCTGTCCGCTGCTTGCTGTATTAACCTTATTTTCGCTTAGGCTGGGTGCAGTATCCTGTGGGTTTTCCTCCGTTGGATTGTCCTCAGCAGGTTCAATTTTTTGTTGCAATAGTTCAAGGCGCTGATCAAGATCGGCATAACGATTGGTCAGTTCATTCTTGAGCCGTTCAATCTCATTTTCCTGTTCTTCCATTTTACCGCGCAAAATCCGCAGGTCATTTTCGAGTTGCTGGTTCTTTTGCATGATTTGCCAGCTGGTATTGGTTTGAACTGCTGGAGTTGCACCAGCCGCAATTGCTGCTGGGGTATTTACTGTGGTTTGATTCGTAGCTTGACTCAAGCCACGCGATTCAATCGGAATATTGGCAAATAGAGGCGTGGTAAAGAGTGCTGTCACTGCACACAATACGGTCTTTTTAAACATCATAAAATTTCCATAATTCTTTGTGAGATGCGGATCCGCTGCTCATCTTTTCAAAGTAGATCATTCATATACATTGCACACATTAAAAACGGCATTTTTAGAAAATGCAACAAGGTTTTACAAAGATCATGTGAATCTGAGTGTTGATGGATTGATTGTGAAGATCCCTTAAAAATCAGCAGAAATATCAATATTGTTTTTAAAATAATCAAACGGATAGCTTGAGGGATTATTTTGCGGAACAAGGCTTGCAACTTGATTAAAAATCTCTATACTCTGTTTTTGTAATGGTAGCCCTGCTGGTTACTTCGCAATTGTACTCTATGAACCCCGCCAGGACCGGAAGGTAGCAACGGTAATAGAACTATGATGTGCCGGAGCTTTGCTGGTAGGGTTGCCACCATATTCTTATTATAATAACAATGCGAATTCGCAGTTTTCTATTCTCAAATATCATTCCTTTTTCAATGTCATCAAACAGCACTATCTTATTATTTTAATGATTCAGATCATTATTATTTTATGTCGTGCTTTATTTTGCAGCTAATATTGGATAAATAACCAATATACTTATACGTGCATTAAGACTTTCAAAGAAGATAAGAATTAATCTTCTGCTTTACGGTTAATCGCCTTGATAATCGCATCCATTTCAAAACCACGATACATTAGAAAACGGATCTGTTTGGCTTTGAGCTTCAGGTCTTCACTGACCTCAGTCCCATATTTTTTGACTTTTAGTTCATAGGCTTGTTGAACCCAGTCGGTTTCTTTGAGTTCTTCTGAAATCAGAGCAATATCAATCTTTTTGCTCTTGAGTTTCATTTTAATTTGATTGGGGCCTTTGCCTTTACGCTTTTGACTCGACAACATGGTTTCCGCCACGCGCTGATCACTTTGATAGTTCTCACGAGACAGTTCTTCCACTAAGTTAATGACTTCATCACGATGTTCTGCATAGAGTGCTAATTTCTCTATCAGTTCGGCTTTGGAATATTCCTTGCGCGTCATTACCGCAAAGGCATAAGAACGTAAGCGTGAGCTTGTCAGTCCCGGTTTCTTCTCATCCTGAGTTGGGGTAGAGGAAAACAAACGTTCTTCAGGATCAAATTCAGGAGCGTCTTGGATCGCACTTTTTGCAGGTTGAGCTTGATCTTCAGTATCACCAAATTGCTGTTTTAAAGTTTCATAATCGAGCAGTTTGCTGAATTTCGCGTCTGACATGATTCTCTCGGATTTTAGATTCCCTATATAATAACAAAACGCCCCGGAGGGCGCTGTGTATTGACGTTTAAAGATGATGCATCTAATAAGATCATGCATCTAAAAAGTCAGGTTCTTCCTTGCTATCGTCTTCTTCAACAACCACTGCTTTAGTCAGAAGCTGGTCACGAATCAGTTTTTCAATCGTCTGAGCCATTTCTTTATGCTCTTCCAGATAACGGATGGTGTTGTTCTTACCCTGGCCAATTTTGTCGCCTTGATAAGAATACCACGCACCAGCTTTCTGCACGATTTCTTGCTGTACAGCAAGGTCGATCAATTCACCTAGATGGTTAACACCTTTGCCATAAAGAATCTGGAATAAAGCTTCTTTAAACGGAGGCGCCATTTTGTTTTTCACGACTTTGACTTTGGTTTCAGAACCAACAATCTCGTCACCTTCTTTCACTTGGCCAATACGACGGATGTCCAAGCGAACAGAGGCATAGAATTTCAGTGCATTACCACCGGTTGTGGTTTCCGGGCTACCAAACATGACGCCAATCTTCATACGAATCTGGTTAATGAAGATCACCATACAGTTTGAGCGTTTGGCATTACCGGTAATTTTACGCAGTGCCTGGCTCATCAAACGGGCTTGCAGACCCATATGCGAGTCACCCATTTCGCCTTCAATTTCGGCACGTGGTGTCAATGCAGCAACAGAATCGACAACGATCATGTCGATCGCGCCAGAACGTACCAGCATGTCTGCAATTTCAAGTGCCTGTTCACCGTGATCCGGTTGCGATACCAGCAGATTGTCGATATCTACGCCAAGTTTGCGCGCATATTGAGGATCAAGTGCGTGTTCCGCATCGATAAATGCACACGTACCGCCTGCTTTCTGACACTCTGCAATTGCTTGCAATGTCATTGTGGTTTTACCTGAAGATTCAGGACCATAGATCTCGACGATACGACCTTTAGGTAAACCACCAATACCGAGTGCGATATCCAGCGTTAAAGAACCTGTAGACACGGCTTCAACTGCCTGAACGGTATTGTCACCAAGACGCATAACTGTATTTTTACCAAACTGTTTTTCAATCTGGCTTAAGGCAGCGTTGAGCGCCTTGTTTTTATTCTCATCCATCTTACAACCTCAATACGATGTCACTAAGTTAGTACTCAAGTGGATGTCTTAAATTAGAGCTTTGTTCCACAGGTGTATAGTGACAGAATTTTCCCTAGTGTTCTATAAAAGTCAGCGCATGTACGACATATTCTGACGCTTAAATTTATTCGTCATTATAGGACCATGACTGATCGAAATTCTGACTATTTTCATTTTTAAATCTACTGATGTCACGACGATCTTTCTTGCTTGGACGATGGTCGGGACGAGCTAGATTATGCAACTTTCTTTGTGACGTAATCAATTCCCGGCGCGCAATACTGACTTCGGTCTCTTCATACAGTTTTTGTGCCACGGGTGCAGGTCCACGAACATCAGAAAGTTCCTTAACCAGCACGGTTTTTTTGTCGATGCCTTGCTGAATCGTCAGTTCCATACCAACACGGACTTCGCGCGATACCTTGACACGTTCACCATTGTGATGGACTTTGCCACCTTCAATCGCATGTTTGGCAATCGAGCGGGTTTTAAAAAACCGTGCTGCCCACAGCCATTTGTCTATACGCATGCCTACCGCATCTTCGGGTAAAGACGATTTACGCATATTTTTTTTCTACCTCAGCCTGATTTAAATGAGTGATTAAATCTGTTAATTGGTGCAGCATCGGGTAATTACAAGTCTGACGTGCTAGTTTGGCTGAAGAGGGCTGCTGGATGCTGAACAGGTTCTGAATGCCATAGGCTTGAGCCCCATTCAGGACTTTTTCAGTATCATCAATAAAATAAGCATGTGCAGGATCAAATGGATGCAGTTCATTCAGGCCTTGCCAGAACTCGATAAATTCTTTGGCATGTCCGATCGTTTCTGAGCTGACGATGACATCGAAATAATCTCTTAAATTCAAATGATCCAGTTTAAATGCTAGACCCGCACAGTCAGCATTGGTGGCCAGCCAGATTGGATAGCCATTATTTTTAAGATAATCGAGCAATTCGAGACAATGAGGGCGCAAGGCGACTTTATCTTTATGTTCAATTTGCATCGCCAGAACATCGACTTCGACTTTAGCCGTCCAGAAGCGTGAAGAGTACCAGTTTAAGGTATGATTATGTTCCTGATAGAATGCATAGAGTGTCGTCTGGCTGTGTTCCAGGCTACAGCCATGTGTGGCAGCATAACGCACAGGCAATAACTCGTTCCAGATGAAATCGTCGTAGGCAAGATCAAGTAAAGTGCCATCCATATCGAAAATTATGGTAGGTTTTTCAGAGCATTTTGACATATTTAGGTTTTCTATGTTTAAAGCAACAGCAGCACCACAAGATCCAATGATTTTGCAGTTTGTGCCCATTTTGACACAAGCCTGTGAAATTTTGCGAGAAGAATATCAGCGTTATTGTTCTGGTGCGGCTTTTGATGTCATCAAAAAAAATGATAATTCTCCGGTGACTCAGGCAGATTTTCGGGTCAATACTTATCTGACCCAAGCTTTGGCAGAGATTTCCAGCTTGCCTTTACTGTCTGAAGAAGGACAGGAACATGAACGCCGCTCATGGTCAGAATTCTGGTTACTGGATCCGCTAGATGGTACCAAGGAATTTCTGCACCAGCGCCCCGAATTTACCATTAATTTGAGTCTAGTCAGAGGCAGTTTGACCACTTTTGCCATATTGGCGGTTCCGGAGCAGCAACTGATTTATTTCTGTCCTGAGCAGGGCTTGCCTTATAAATATGATATCCAAAAGATGACATGGTTTGCTTATGAAATGCTTGAAACTACTAAAACGATTGCTGTGGGATTGAGCCAAAGTAGCCAGCAGAAACCAAAATATCTGGAGTATTTGCAAAGTTTGGCCAAGCTCACGGACTACACAGAGTTTAAAGCGGGCAGCGCTTATAAATTTTGCATGATGCTGGAAGATCAGGTGGATATCTATCCACGTTTTCATCCGACCTCGGAATGGGATACCAGCGCTGGTCAATGTATGCTCGAACGGATTGGTGGTGGTCTGGTCGATTTAGAAGGCCGTCCATTTATTTATAATCATCGGGATACTTTGCTGAATGGCGGATTCATTGCTTATAAGAATAATGATATGAAAATTATTGCATTGCAGGCGGTTTCTGACATGCAGGCCGAGCATTGAGCAAAATTCTGAGCGTGTTATAGTGGTGCTTAACCTATTACCAATCCAGAGTTGGCTGTAACGTGTCCCTGAAACTGCTTCCACCGAGTATGTTGAGTGCAATTGATTTATTGCCTGATGTACAGACGCCTGTCACCTTATTCACACGGCATTCGATTCGTGAGGAGGTTCCGGGTCAAGGTTTGGCAGGCTATGATCTGCAACTGACCAGTCAGGGGCGGGATCTGGCGCAGGAATGGGGCGCTTATCTGGCTGATCAAACCGATCGCGTGATTCATCACTGTATTTCAAGTCCAATCCAGCGTTGTATTGATACCGCTGCATTGATGATTGAAGGGGCAGATGCGGTTACCCCTGAGCAGAATACCCATCGTATTGAAATTATTGAACAGGGGCTTCTGGTAGAGCCTGGCAGCTTTGTACTGGATATTCAAAAAGCCGGACCTTATTTTGCCAAGCAAGGTGCACTCGGTTTTATCAACAGTTTTGTCAATAATGCCTTGCCGGGGATGAAACAGCCGATTCATGGCGTGGTGGATGTGCTGGAACTGATTTATAACACCCATCCACAAAATAAATATGGATTGAGTCTGGCCGTCAGCCACGATACCATTTTGGCAGCGATGATTGCGGTGATGTCAGGGCGTCAGGATGTTAGTCGGGAAGACTGGCCAAAAATGATGGAAGGTCTGTTTGTCTGGTTTGAAGGTGATGTATTTTTAGAATCCAAGCTGAAATGGATCTGGCGCGGTCAGGTACATGAACTGGATATTGCTGATTTTAAACGTTCCCAACTTTCTTAAATGAAAATATTCTTTTAAAACTCAATTGTTCGCAGCAGTTGAGTTTTTTGTTGGGGAGTTAGGAATTATGAAGATGGTGTGGCCTTTCATATTGACCATTCAATAAAAGTCAGTCTAAAACGATAAAAATAAATTTTAAACTGCACCTTTTACATTTATAGGGTGAAAATTCAATAATGTAAGTATAAAAATTATCTATGCTTAATAAATATAGAAATATTCATCTTGAGGAAAATTATGAAAGTTATCACAATTTTTAGCCTGATCGCGATTTTGGGTTTAACCGCATGTCAAAAGCGGGACACTGACAATACGAAACAGGATAAAACCACTTCGCCATCCTCTATGGATAAAGATCAATAATCTAAAAGAGAGGGAGATTCAGGTTTTTATCTCACAGTATAGCATTGACTGGATGAGTGCTGTCTAAACAAATTATTTTTCTGAATGAGTCATTATATTTTTTAGTTTCTTCAAATTCCAGACACAAAAAAAGCCCTAAAAAGGGCTTTTTTCATTTGCGATTAGTTAGAAGCTAGTGCTTTAACTTGCGCGTTCAAGCGGCTCTTATGACGAGCTGCTTTGTTTTTATGGATGATGCCTTTGTCAGCCATACGGTCGATTACTGGAACAAGCGATTTGTACGCTTCAGTAGCAACTGCATAGTCATTAGTGCTGATAGCAGCTAATGTACGTTTAAGATAGGTACGAACCATAGAACGCAAGCTTGCGTTGTGTTTGCGTGCTTTAACGTTTTGACGAGCACGTTTTTTAGCTTGAGCAGAGTTTGCCACTCGTGCACTCCTTGAAATAGATTGGTCTGGGCGGGCTGAAACTCAACTGAAAACCAACATCAGAGGAATTATCACCAGCCCGTAAACAAGTGCCATATTTTGATTAAACTAAGCACCGAAGTCAAGTCTTGACATGCTTTGACAACATTTTAGATGCAGAAAAATTCTAAAGAAAACGTTAGATTAGTATTCCACCTAGGAGATCGTATAAAAAATGACTAAATCACTGACTCATCCCATCGTGATAGGTGCCACCGGCTTGGTGGGAAAACAACTGATAAAACGTTTGCAAGATGAGCCGACTTGCCAGCAGATTACTGCAGTGGTCAGAAAACATCAAAATGATCTGGATGCTTTGGATAAAGTTCAACAACTGGTACTGGAAGATTTCCTGATGTTGAATGATCAGGATGTTAGTAAGCATAGCCATGGTTTTAGCTGCCTGGGCAGCACCATGAAAAAAGCCGGATCCAAACAGGCATTTTATAGTATTGACTATACCATAAATGCTCACTTTGCAGAGCTATTACAGCAAACCTCAGCCCATTATCTTTTGCTAAGCGCAATGGGTGCCGATTCCCAATCGCATTTTTACTATAATCGGGTCAAAGGTGAGCTAGAAGAATATGTGCAAACATTGTCCTTGGACAGAATCAGCCTGATTCGACCTTCATTACTCATTGGTGAACGTCCAGAGCAGCGCTTTTTGGAAGATATCGCGCAGCAGGTTTATCACAAAGTATCGCGTTTTATTCCGGATAGTTTTGCGTATAAGCCAGTGACAGCCGATCAGGTGGCTCATACTATGGTCGAGGCCGCGCTAACTCAGACGGTAAAATTTGAAATTTATGATAATTTACGCATACAAAAAATGAAATGAGGAGAAAACACCGTGTCTACAGCAGCATTTGTTACCTGTGACTTGTTAGATGATCATCCAGAATTAGAGCTTCAGGTGGTGACACCTTGCCTGGACGGTAAATTTTTTAAGAGTTATGGGGCGCGCAAAACCTTTGGCGGTCAGATTGTGACAGTAAAATGTTTTGAAGATAACTCGCGGGTGAAAGAGTTGTTGGCCACAGATGGAACAGGCAAGGTCCTGGTCGTAGATGGCGGTGCATCCATGCGCTGTGCCTTGATGGGTGACCTGATTGCAGAATCAGCGGTAAAAAATCACTGGAATGGCGTGATTATTTACGGTTGCGTTCGTGATGTCGATGCGATTGCTGAACTTGATCTTGGTGTGCATGCATTGGCGGCTATTCCGCAAAAGAGCAACCGCAAGGGTGTGGGTGAAGTTGATATCTCTCTCTGCTTTTGTGGTGTCACGTTTAATGCTGGCGATTATGTCTATGCAGACAATAATGGTATTGTGGTGTCTAAAACAGCTTTAGTGGCTTAATCGGCTGAAATCTGCATTTCTGCATGCAAGAATAACAACAAAACTCATCTGTACCCTGAAAGACAGGATGCCTAGATTCTGTCTTTCATTAATATAAAACAAAAATAGGAAAATACTATGTTGAGTCATCAAATTAAAGTCGCACAAGCCTTAGCCTCTTCAGTCGCCCAAGGGGGACGTGGCATGGTCGGAACGCCGTTTCCGAATCAGCCTGAAAAATCAATTAAGCTCTATGAATTTGAAGGTTCACCTTTTTGTCGTCGGGTGCGTGAAGTGCTGACCTTACTCAATCTGGATTATGAAGTTTATCCGTGCCCTAAGGGCGGTACAAAATATCGTCCGGTCGTAAAACAGTTGGGTGGCAAGAGCCGCTTTCCATTTTTGGTGGATGAAAATACAGGCGATCAGATGTATGAGTCGCAGGATATTATTCACCATCTATTCAAGCATTATGGCAAAAGTGGCAAAACGCCAAAGAAATATGCAACTTATCCGAAAATTCCAGTCGCCGCTTTTGCTGGAACGATTATCAATGGTGCGCGCGGAGTCTGGATTAATAAACAGGTGCTAAATCGTCCGGCACCGGAACAGCTATTGGAATTATGGGGTTTTGAAGCCAGTCCTTTTGTCCGGGTAGTACGTGGTGTTCTCTCAGAGCTAGAAGTGCCGTTTGTTTTTCATAATGTGGCCAAAGAACGTTGGCAAGATTATGGACCAGCCAAGTTACGTTTAAAGCCGGGGAAATATGAACCGCTTGCGGGTGGCAAGCGTGAACAGTTGTTTGAAATGATGGGAAATACGATTCAGCTGCCTTATCTGGTCGATCCAAATACAGGGGTGAGCATGTTTGAATCGGCTGAGATTGTGAAATATTTAAAACAGCAATACGGTACTGCTTAAAGTAGGAAGCTTGTGTAACTTCAAAGATTTTCTATCTAGAACTGCCATCTTATCAACAGATGGCATTTTTTTATCTGTGTTTAGTGTGAGAGAGATTATGTGTCTCTATGCGCATAAAACCAAAACTTATAAATAAATGAAAAAAATCATGATTTTTAGAGCTTTTTTGTTTATATTTTAATCTTTAATGGGACATAACAATAAATATAAGGGGCGTGCTTATGACAGCACCAGAGGCAGTCTTGCCAGTACTTGTATTAATCGTTGAAGATGAATATGTTATTCAGCGCCGTTTAAAAATTATATTAACCAATCTGGGGTATAACGAAGACGTTCTGCTATTTGCCAATACGGTTAAAGAAGCATATTCCATAATTCAACAACAGCCGATTGCACTGGCCTTGGTGGATTTAGGGTTACCGGATGGAAGTGGGATTTCAATTATTGAAAAAATCCGCGAACAGGACGCACAAGCGTTGATTCTGGTGGTGTCTGCCTGGAGTACCCAAGATAGCCTGTTTAGCGCAATTCAGGCCGGTGCAACCGGTTATGTGCTGAAAGAACGGGATGATGTTGAAGTCGCCTTGGCTATTCGCAGTATTTTGCGTGGCGGTGCACCGATTGATCCCTTTGTTGCCCGTGAAATTTTAAAACAGATTTCTATTCCTGCCATTTCATTAACAGTAGAGCAGAACAGGCCAGCTGCGGATCAGGAAACGCTCACACAGCGGGAGCAGGAAATCCTGTCCTTGGTTGCGCAAGGTCTGAGTAATCGTGAAATTGCCGAGCAGCTCTGTGTATCACGCTATACCGTCGAAAGTCATATCAAGCATATTTACCGCAAACTCTCGGTCAGTAAACGTACCAAGGCGGTCAGTACCGCACGGCATCTGGGAATTCTGTAATGTCATCTGCCTGTTCCAGAAGCAGCAAACGGCAGCGACTGAAATGGATCGGTGTTTTTGTCCTGTGCAGCTGGCTTTGCTTGTTCTGTAGTATCAGTCAGGCACAAAACCATTTTCAGATTAATGATCTTTGTCAGGTGAAGATCGAATATATTCAGAAGGTTCAGGCTCAGGGTCCTACCGAGATGCCGACATCAGGCTGGCAAAGCGTACGTTTGCCGGATAACTGGCAGAATAACTGGAAGAATTATCATGGGGGTGCCTGGTACAAGATTGTCTGGCGTTGGTCATGTCAGGACAACATCCGCCTTGCAGAACCGGTTGCCTTTTCTATTGATTATATTAATTCGGCAGGTGCCGTGTTCCTGAATGGTGACTTGCTTTGGTCTGACCGGAACTTGCAAGAGCCCTTGTCGAAAAGCTGGAATATGCCGCGTTACTGGGTTTTCCCGATTAGCGGTTTGCGTAAAGACAGTAATGAAATCCTGATTTATGTAAATGGCTACAGTTTCCAAAGCGCGGGCCTGGGCAATATTCAGTTTAATAATGTGTTGGTGAATAGCCAGCAGTATTTGGAAAAAATCTGGGATCGCCGTACCGTATTCCAGATCAATATGATTTTCTCTGCCACGATTGGGCTGATCTGTTTCATTATCTGGTTATTCCGGCGTTCAGAAACCACTTTTGGCTGGCTGGCACTCAGTTCACTGTTGTGGATTCTGTTTATTTCCAATGTCTTGACTACAGAAAATTTTCCATTTCACTCCACGATTTCGGCAGCTAAAGCCAATATGCTTTTTTTCATTGCCTATATCCATTGTTTTTGTCTGTATCTGATCCGCTTTGTAAAACAGAAATTTAAGCAGTTGGAGCGAGGATTTATTCTGGTCAGCGTTCTGTCCAGCCTACTGGTGATGATCAGTCCCTTGAATTATCTGGAGCAGGTGCTAGGTGGAGTGTTTATCTTCTATGTATTGCTCTTTGTTAGTTGTACTGTGTATATCAGCTATCAGGCCATCAAAACCCGAAATGGAGAATATCTCTTCCTGACGTTGTGTCTTTGGGGGATTCTGCTGTGTGTAGTCATTGACCTGATCATGTTGAACCAAACCACGGTCAATGAGTTTTCACCTTTATCTCCCTATACCTCACCAATTATTACCTTGTTTGTCGTGCTGATTATGGGCACACGCCTGAATCGTAATGTCAGGAAAATCGAAAAATTTAATACCCAGTTAGAACGTAAAGTCCAGCAGGTCAGTGCTGACCTGAATAAAAGCCTGAGCGATAAACATCAATTGGAGCTGACCAATGTTCGTCTGCAAGAGCGGATTAATCTGTCACATGAACTGCATGACGGGTTGGGAGGGTCTATTGTCCGTTCCATGATTCTGGTGGATCAAAGTAGCGAAACAGTTTCTAAACAGCAGTTTCTTTCCATGCTGAAACTGCTCAGAGATGATCTCAGACAAATCATTGACAGTGGTTCATCTATTGAAAATAAAGTCCCACAAACGCCGGTACTCTGGATCGCACCGGTACGTTATCGTTTTACCCAGCTGATGGAAGAAATGGGGATTGTAGTTGAATGGTCATTTCCAAAAGTCTGGCAGCGTGAACCGACGGCATTACAGTGTTTAACCTTGATCCGAGTAGTCGAAGAAAGTCTGACCAATATCATTAAGCATAGTCAGGCCAGTCAGGTAAAAGTCAGTCTGGAATATTCCCAGCCACATCAGCTTACTTTAAGCATTCAGGATAATGGCATCGGTTTCGATGCTGACATGGTGCAAAAAAATGGTCTGAGTATTGGAATGCGCAGCATGAAAATGCGGGTTGAGCGCATGGGAGGATTGTTCCAGATTGAATCTGAACAAGGAGATACGCTGATTCGTGTTGTATTAGAGCTGTATCAGCCTTAATTAGTTAGAATTCTAGACTCTAAAAATAAAAAAGAGGATCATGTGATCCTCTTAAAATTATTGCCTAAATAGAACCGTGGAAAGATTACTCGTCTTCTGGCGGTGGAACCAGCATCAACACGGCTTCATTTAATAATGCAGCAACATCTTCCAGAATTTCTTCATCAGCGAAGTCTTCACCGAATAACAGCGCTTCACCATCTGCAAGCTGTTTGAGTTTTGCGGTAAATGTCTCAGAGATGCACACACCCTCACCATTTGCCCAGAACAGAACGTCGCCGTCCGTTTCAGTATAAAGCAGGCGTGACGCAGGTTCGAGCATCAGGCTATAGCCCTGATCGAGTGCTTCTTCCAGATCACCTGTACCGATTTCTTCTGCTTCAGGCAGGTTTTCAGGATATTTAGGTTCGGACATCAAGCTCATGATGGCATCTTCGAGAACATTGGAATTATGCAGTTGCTGCATGATGTGTTCTTTCAGATATTCCAGCTCATTGCTGCTCACTTCACCGATAGCACCGACTTGATCACGGTTGATATCCAGCAATGGGTTACGCAGCGTTTCATTTTCAGAGAATTTATCCCCGACACGATCCATCATGTCACTGATATTTGGCATGCGGAAACCGAATGAATAAGTCAGGCAGTCATCTTCAGCCACGCCGTAATGAGCCAGACCAGGCGGCACATAGAGCAAGTCGCCAGGTGCCAGCACTTCATCAAAGTTCACTTCTATTTCAGGCAATAATTTAAGCGGTTGACCCGGAACAAATGGAGTTTCGGTATCACACATTTGCCCAAGCTGCCAGCGACGATGGCCATAGCCTTGTACCAGAAACACATCATAGAAATCGAAATGCTTGCCGACTGAACCGCCTTGCGGTGCATAAGACACCATGATGTCATCGCGACGCCATTGTGGAATAAATGGGAATTTTTTCCAAAGTGCCGACAGGTCAAATGAATAGTGATCTACAGCCTGAACCAAAAGCGTCCAGAGCTTGGGCATTTTCTGGAAATCTGCTTTGAGCAAAGGTGAAGATTTCACGCTCCATTGATTCGGATCACGATCTTTCTGCTTGATGAGACGGGCAGTGACATGTTCTTCAAGCGCAAGTTCCATCACATCATTGGGTTCAAGCAAACTGGCGATTTCAGGCATTGCATTACGCACCAGTAAAGGTTTCTTTTGCCAGTATTCGCTAAGGAATTGTTCAGCGGTAATACCGCCTAATACGTCTAAAGGTTGAGACATAGATTACAGCCTGAATTTAAATGGGAGATTAAGGAACCAAAATTTTTAATTCACGAAGAATATGACAGAGCTTGATCATTGGCATGCCCATCAGCGTGGTCTGATCTTGTCCGATCATTTCTTCAAACAAGCTGATACCGAGGCTTTCACATTTGAAACTGCCTGCACAATGCAAAGGTTGTTCAATTTCGACATAACGCTCGATTTCGACCTGAGACAGTTTGCGGAACTTGACTTTATAGTGTTCAACCAGACTTTGTTCAAAACCGGTCGATAGCTGCTGCACACTGAGCGCAGTACTAAAATAGACAATCTTGTCCGAGTTGGCTTGTAGCTGGCGAATGGCCTTTTCAGTCGTTAACGGTTTACCAATAAAAATATCCGGCGCACCTTCACGCCATGCCACCTGATCTGAGCCGATCACAATCGCTTCTGGATTTTGTTCAGCAATATATCTGGCTTTCTCAAAAGCCAGTCGTTGTGCCAGATCATCTGCGTGATTTTCCCCGCGAGGAGATTCATCAATATCCGGTACCATGGAAATATAATTAATATGCAGACGATCCATCAGCGCTTTGCGGGTTTGACTGGACGATGCCAAGATAATCTGTGCAGAATTCATTAGACAGCATATTCCTCAAGAATATTTAACGGTACATACGCCAGAACAGCTTTGTGACAGGCTTGTAGCTTGATCGGTGGAGCTTGACCCGCTTCATAGGCTTCGACCCAGCGCGTTACGCAGATACACCAGAAATCGCCAGGTTGCAGGCCCGGGAAATCCAGTTCGGGCAAAGGCGTAATCAGGTCATTACCGACTTTTTGAGAAAAATTCAGAAATTCTGAGGTCATTTGCGCGCAAACCGTATGCTGGCCCAGATCGGTGGTCGCAGTATGGCAAAAGCCATTGCGGAAATATCCGGTAATCGGATCGAAGCAACAGCTGGACAAAGGCTCACCTAACACGTTCAAACGGTTAAGATTTGGATCAGGATGTATCGACATAGGGACTGAATCTAAAAGAGGCTTTTTTCTATCATAACAAAACTTTGGCATTCATAATGTTTTCTGCAAAAGATGCTAACCTTTTTCTGCATAATCATTTAAAATCGCCTGGTTTTAATATCTATAAAGTGAGCTCTACATGAACTTTCAGCGTATGACTGACCTCGATTTAGCAGGTAAACGTGTTCTGATCCGTGAAGATTTAAACGTTCCTGTTAAAAATGGTGTGATCACCAGCGATGCGCGTCTTCGTGCAGCATTGCCAACGATTAAAGCAGCACTAGAAAAAGGCGCTGCAGTCATGGTGTATTCTCATCTGGGTCGTCCGGTTGAAGGTGAGCCTAAAGCTGAACAGTCACTTGCTCCTGTAGCGGCTTACTTGACTGAAGCTTTGGGCCAAGAAGTGAAACTGTTTACTGACTATTTAGATGGCGTTGATGTTCAGCCAGGTCAGGTAGTTCTACTGGAAAATTGCCGTTTTAACGTCGGCGAGAAGAAAAACAATCCTGAACTTGCAGCAAAATATGCAGCATTGTGTGATGTATTCGTGATGGATGCCTTTGGTACAGCACACCGTGCAGAAGCATCTACTGAAGGCGTAGCGCGTCTGGCTAAAGTTGCAGCTGCAGGTCCTTTACTGGCAGCTGAACTTGATGCGCTTGGTCGTGCACTGCAAACCCCTGAAAAGCCAATGGTGGCGATTGTTGCAGGTTCTAAAGTCTCTACCAAGCTGGACGTTTTAACCTCACTTTCTGACATTTGTGATCAATTGATCGTCGGTGGTGGTATTGCCAACACGTTCCTTGCTGCGGCCGGTTATAACGTGGGCAAATCATTGTGTGAAAAGGATCTGATCGATACGGCAAAAGCCATTGCTGCAAAAGTAGCAGTTCCACTTCCTACTGACGTTGTGGTTGCAGATGCCTCTGAAATTAACTTTGAAGACTTCCTGGGTTCATTGGCTGCTGCAAAAGCAACGGTGAAAAACGTTGCAGATGTTGCTGATAACGACATGATTCTAGATGTTGGTCCGGAAACTGCGAAAGCATTTGCAGAAATCCTGAAAACCTCTAAAACCATTCTTTGGAATGGCCCGGTAGGCGTATTTGAAGTAGATCAATTCGGTGAAGGGACTAAAACTTTATCTTTAGCGATTGCTGAATCGGAAGGTTTCTCGATCGCGGGTGGTGGTGACACGCTTGCTGCGATCGACAAGTACGAAGTGGCTGACAAGATTGGCTATATCTCGACGGGTGGTGGTGCATTCCTTGAATTCGTTGAAGGTAAAACCCTTCCTGCTGTTGCAGTGCTATTAGAACGTGCTTAATTGCATGTCCTAAGCTAAAAAGCTGGCAAAGTGCCAGCTTTTTTTATGTCATTTTTTTGACAGTGCAAACTTACCCTTCATGGCTTGGTCATTAAAATGCAATAAATCTGTCATAAGATGCAGTCATTAAATCACCAAATGATGAGAATACGTGATGAAAAAACAGTTAACTATTGCAGTATTATTAGCAGCATCTCTGGCATTAACTGCGTGTGCAAAACAGGAAAGTGCACCAGAAGCTGAAGCAGAAAGCTCGGCAGCAGTGGCAGATCAGACGGTGACTCCAGAACAGCAAGCTGCCATTGATGCCATTGACCAGCCAATTTTAGATGAAAAAAATACCGATATTCCAGCTGAAGTTGCCAATGCACCAGCAGATGAAGCGACTGCAGACGAGTCGGTTGCTGCGACTTCAGAGCCTGTAGCACCTTAATCTGACTGATGTGACACAAAATCCCTGCAAATGCAGGGATTTTTTTTAAATAGTGTTATTTGTTGCTGAATTGAAACCTTTGAACATGTAGAATATGTGGCATTCACTGGGAGGATATTATGGCTCTTATTTCATTGCGCCAGCTCTTGGATCACGCCGGCGAACATGCTTACGGCGTACCAGCATTTAACGTAAACAACTTAGAACAAATGCGTGCAATTATGCTTGCAGCAGATGCAACCAATTCACCTGTTATCGTACAAGCATCTGCGGGTGCGCGTAAATATGCAGGCGCTCCGTTCTTGCGTCACCTAATTTTGGCTGCAATTGAAGAATGGCCACATATTCCAGTGGTAATGCATCAAGACCACGGTACCAGCCCTGATATTTGCCAACGTTCAATCCAGTTAGGCTTTTCATCAGTAATGATGGACGGTTCACTCGGTGAAGACGGTAAAACACCAACTTCATATGAATATAACGTTGATGTGACTCGCCGTACAGTTCAAATGGCACATGCGTGTGGCGTATCTGTTGAAGGTGAAATCGGTTGTTTGGGTAGCCTTGAAACAGGTATGGCGGGTGAAGAAGATGGCGTAGGCGCAGAAGGCGTACTGGATCATTCTCAACTCCTGACTTCAGTTGAAGAAGCGCGTAGCTTCGTTGCTGATACCAATGTTGATGCGCTTGCAATTGCAGTAGGTACTTCACACGGTGCGTACAAGTTCACGCGTCCACCTACAGGTGATATTCTTGCGATTGACCGCATTAAAGAAATTCACGCAGCACTTCCAAACACACATCTTGTCATGCACGGTTCAAGCTCTGTGCCACAAGAATGGTTGGCAGTGATTAACCAGTATGGCGGCGACATCAAGGAAACTTACGGTGTTCCGGTTGAACAGCTGGTTGAAGCGATCAAACACGGCGTGCGCAAGATTAACATCGATACTGACTTGCGTTTGGCATCTACCGGTGCAATGCGTCGTATGATGGCAGAAAAACCAAGCGAATTCGATCCTCGTAAATTCTTCAGCGCAACTGTAGACGCAATGAAGCAAATTTGTATCGATCGTTACGAAGCTTTTGGTACTGCAGGTAATGCAGACAAGATTCGCCCAATTTCTTTAGAGAAAATGGTGTCACACTATAAATAATTCCCAGTGAATCATTTATAAAAAAAGCCCACTGCAAATGTGGGCTTTTTTGTAGACTCATAAATATCAAGAATAAGAGCAGCATATGGAACTGATTTTCGCAGCAGCGCTATGCAGCGTTGCGGTCTCAATATTATTAAAAGTCGCCAAAAATAAGGGCTTGAGTCCGATACACATGATTAGCTGGAACTATATGACAGCCAGCCTCTTGTGTTTTTTCTGGTTCAAGCCTGATATTCAACATATTTCAATGTCTCAGACGCCTTGGTTGCTTATTCTGGCTCTGGGTATTTTGCTTCCGAGCGTATTCTTGTTTCTGGCCAAGGCTTTGCAAACGGCTGGGATTTTAAAAACCGAAATTGCCCAGCGACTCTCGGTAGTTTTGTCACTGGCTGCAGCCTATTTCATTTTTCAGGAACAGTTTAATCAGCTGAAAATACTCGGGATCGCTTTAGGTATTGGCGCAGTGCTGTGCATCCTGTTTTCACATCGACAAAGTACAGGACAGGGCAGTCAGGGAATGTTATATCTGGGCTTGGTCTGGGTCGGTTATGCACTGATAGATGTATTGTTGAAATATACAACCAGTCTTGGCCTGCAATTCGCGGTGGCGCTGAATCTGATGTTTGTTTGCGCTCTGATCATTTCGATGGGCTATCTGTTACTCAAATATAAAAGCTTGGGCTCGATGCAGAATATCGGCGCTGGTCTGTTATTGGGTATCCTGAATTTTGCCAATATTGCGTTCTATGTCAAAGCCCATATGCTGCTCAAGGATTCACCGGCGATCGTCTTTGCCGGCATGAATATTCTGGTGGTGGTATTTGGTGTGATAGCAGGTCTGGTATTCTTTAAAGAGCGGCTCAAACCTGCAAGTACTCTAGGATTGCTGCTAGGCTTGACTAGTGTGATTTGCCTAGCTTATGCAATGTCTGTTTGACATAAGAAGATGCAAATTCAATCGGATGTCGGAGCAGGTCGCCTGCTTCGGCCAGTCCAAGCAATAAACCGGTCTGTTGGCAGTCTGGACAATGCGGATAACGATGCTGCTGATCTTTATAGTGCTGGAGATAAATTTTATCGCAATGATGGCATTCAAATTTCAGGGATTTGGATGTAAGGAGCGACATAGATGACCTCTATTGTTATTCTATTAGATGGTAAATTAAATAAAGCAAAAAATAGGCCCGAATTGATATGGAAAGGGGCGCTTGACCCCTTTTATAGCACAAATTCCTTACAGTTTGGTGAAAATATCTTCAGCGGCAAGACGTGATTTAGGCAGTTTGGCATTGAAGTCGTTTTCACTGCGATAGCCTAAAGTCAGCAATACAGAGGGGATCAAGCCCTGTTCTGCGAGTTGTAATTCTTCACTAATCATCTCTTCGTCAAATCCGCCAATCGGGGTGGCATCAACCCCTTCAATTCCGGCAGCCAAGAGCATTTGACCGAGTGCAATAAAGGTCTGGTTTTCAGCCCAACGCTGAATATCACCTTTTTCATTACGATAATAATGAATATAACCTGCACGGGTGTTTTTCTGACCTTCCTTGGCGGATTCATCTTTAAATCGGCCACTGAGATCATCGCGGTTCAATAAGTTTTCCAGATGCAACTCATTAATATCGGCTTTGGTGCAGAATAAAATGGTATGGGATGAATCCAGAACTTTGGGTGCATTGTAGGCATAAGTACCGACCAAGGCTTTGGCAATGCGCTGTTTGGCTGCCTCATGATCGGCAATAAAAAAATGCCAAGGCTGAATATTGATTGAAGAGGGTGCCAGACGCAAAATTTCTAATAAGCGTTCAAACTGTTCTGCCGGGATTTTCTTGCTAGGATCATAGGCTTTAGTGGTATAGCGGGTCTGTGTGATCTTGAGTAAATCCATCAATGGACTCCAATCTTTTTAAATAAACAGCGAGTAGAAGTTTTAAATATATACATTTTTCACATCCCCTGATTATTACAATAAAAAAGCATCAGGCAAAGCCTGTTTTGAGATGATCTTGAGCTGGATTCAAGCAAAACTTAGAGTTAAATCAGATTAAAATCCAGTTTTTGTCTATTGGCACTTTTAAGCGAGAAGCGTTTAATAAGAGGCATCGCCAGCAACATGCAAATAGGTTAGCGGATGCAAGTGACCAATTACTTTAAACACAAACTGAAAACCCAGCAGCAAATCGGCTTATGGATTGGATTGGCAGATGCCTATGGAACCGAGATTGCGGCAAATGCAGGTTATGACTGGCTGCTGATTGATGGTGAGCATGCACCCAGTGATTTGAGAACGACTTTGTCGCAACTGCAAAGTATTGCTGCTTATCCCTCGCAAGCAGTGGTACGACCACCCATTGGTAGCGTACAACTGATCAAGCAACTCCTTGATATCGGTGCACAAACGCTGTTGATTCCGATGGTAGAAACCGTGGAACAGGCCGAACTCATGGTCAGGGCAGTCCGTTATCCGCCTGAAGGAATTCGTGGCGTTGGTGCTGCACTGGCACGTGCCACCCGCTGGAACAGCATTCCAAATTATTATCAGACGGCACATGAAGAAATCTGTTTATTAATCCAGATTGAATCGGTCACAGGACTTGAAAATCTGGATGCTATTCTTCAGATCGACGGGATTGATGGCGTGTTTATTGGCGCCGTTGATCTATCTGCCACTATGGGTTATCAAGGTGATCCGAATCATCCTGAAGTACAAAAAGCTGTAATTGATGCAATCCAGCGGATTCGTTCTGCAGGCAAAGCTGCAGGAATTCTGTCAACCCAGCATGAAGTGACGCAAAAATATATCGAACTTGGCACTGAGTTTGTAGCAGTGGGCGTAGATACCAGTGTTTTGATGAATTCCTTGCGTGATCTATTGGGGAAATATAAAAAGGATATCAATGTGATTAATCCGACTAGCGGTTATTAATCAACAAGAGATTCTGAATGAATAGCTTGCTTAGATTTTTAGTTTATTTTTAACCGGAAATTCTTTAGATGAGCTATTCATTCAGCCATAAGAAAATCATAATGAACCTTCAAGATGCAGAACAATTTTTACAAGAACAGCAGAACATCTTAGAGAACCAACGTCAGCAAAAAACTAGACGAGTGCAACAAGCCTTTTTTATGATTCACGTACTGTTTGTAGCGTTAAATGCTATTCTCTTGATCCTAAATTATCAAAAGACGGGAGAGTGGAACTTGCTGTACCTCGGGCTGAGTTTCATGTCTCTAATATTGATTTTAAGGTATTTAAAGACAGGTTTTGTTTATCAACGGAAATGAAGTAACGTTAAAATGAATTTTAGATCATAAAAATCAAAAGCCTAATAATTAACAAAGCATGAAAAAAGTTCTTAAAAATCCCATTCTATTGTCATTACAATGTAATTTTGCTTTTGCTGGATAAATAGCTTACACTGGTTGCACTTCAAGCAAGTACTGTTCTTGCTTCTATTATTATTTTAAGCTGATTGTGATGTACTTTTTAGTTCAAGTATTTGAACTCAAATAAGATCTACTAACCATAGAACTATTATGTAAACTAGGTTGTTATTAATCTCTCTCCATATAGTCACAAAAAGCTCATATCGTGTGAGTAAATATTTTGATCAAAATCAATGAATGGCATATTGCCACTGCCGCTGATGGCAATGAAATTAACGTGAAACTGGTTCCATTAAAGCGCAAGCAAAATACAATGGACGGTTTTATCTGGGTTGAGGTCGGTAAAATGATTCAATTGCCAACGGGTGAGGAATTTCAGTTCAATCTCGATGGTAAAAGTTTCTATACTGGGGTAAACCAGCTTTATCGTCTGTGTTAAGCAGATCAATATCGTAAAAAGTGGCTGATTAATATCGCCACTTTTTTAGTTTCAGGGTATCAAAACTTTGATCTTCCTGAATTTCCAGAATCTCTGCACTGTCTTCTTTCCAGTCGCCTAGTACAATTCTTCTTTTCTGGGCTAACTGATGAATGGCTGCGCGATGCGTATGACCATGGATCAGTACATCTACATCCTGTAATGCCAGCTCAACTGCATGTGGGTTGACGTCCATCACTTCATAGCTTTTAAACTGTTGTGCCTGATGGCTTTGTTGACGAAAGCGGTTGGCTAGTCTGGTTCGAAATGAGAGAGGGGTTTTTCTTAAGAAGCCAAGTAGCCAGGGATGACGAATAATCTTTTTAAAACGCTGATAGGAGACGTCATCGGTACATAGGGCATCGCCATGTTCCAGGCGAAAATGTGTTCCGGCAATGATTAGCTGATCGATTTCGGGAAGAAGCTGCCCGCCAAATCGAGCTAAAAATTTACTTCCTAAGACAAAATCCCGGTTGCCGGCCTGAAAATAGACTTGATTCCCAGCCTGAGTAAACTGTTTTAATGCAGTGACAATCTCGTCCAGCCACGGAGACTTATAATCATCACCAATCCAGGCATTGAACCAGTCACCCAAAATATACAGTTGGGTATTTTGATCTTGATACTCAGTTAATAAATCTAAAAACCCCCGAACAAGTCGAGGGTGATCAGGTGACAAATGTAAATCTGAGATAAACAGATAGATCACGAATCTTTTCCTTTTATTCCTCTCTAGATCCCTCATTCATATGAGGGATTTTCCATTACACCGTTTTAAAGCATCGCTTTAAAACTCATAAAGAACGGAGAGGACGTTTTTTATTCAGAAATGATTTTTGCAGATTCGATTACTACATTTTCTAGAGGAACGTCAGCGTGGTAGCCACGGTTGCCAGTACGTACGTTTTTGATTTCGTTCACAACGTCCATACCTTCAACGACTTTACCAAATACGGCATAACCCCAACCTTGAGCAGTTTTGCCAGAGTGGTTAAGGAATGAGTTGTTTTTCACGTTAATGAAGAACTGAGCAGAAGCAGAGTGCGGTGCTTGAGTACGCGCCATTGCAATCGTACCTTCGTCATTGGTCAAGCCGTTGTCTGCTTCGTTTTCGATCGCATCACGTGTTGCTTTTTCTTTGAAGTTTTCATCCATGCCGCCGCCTTGGATCATGAAACCATCAATAACACGGTGGAAAATTACGCCGTCATAAAAACCGTCACGTACGTATTCTAAAAAGTTAGCTACGGTTTTAGGTGCTTTTTCAGCATTGAGTTCTAGAACAATACGACCTTTATTGGTGTTTAATTCGACTTGAGGAAAACTCATTGTGTAATCTCCTGATCATGGACGAGTGCCATGGTTTTTTCTGAATGAGTGAAGCATAAGCAAACTACAATCGACAAGGCAAGTAAAAACATTATTTTCTTTGTTAAAAGCATAAAAATAATACCTTATTTATACGTTGATTTATCAAGGCATTTCAAATACTGCCAGACAGGGCGTTATATTCCCGACAGGCACGAATTGAATCATTTTCTGATTCCGTAAAGCGTTGATATTTTAGTTTTGGGCAGCTTACTGTATTTTCACTTTTTAAAATGAGTGAATTGAAATCAAATACCGTAGTTAGCGGTTGAGAGATTAATCACCTATAGTTAAACTAAGGAACTTTGATAATGAATATACGTACAGCTTGTACGATGAAATATTCGTTAATCCCTTTTTAACTTTAGAAGTGAATGATTGATCATGAAGCCAAATGATGTTGTGACATCTCTGCCCGAGAACCCGACCCAAAAGAACAATGCAGTCGATTCAGTGCAGCAGCAAGAACAACAACCAGGCTTGGACTTTGTACGTCAGGTCATTACCGATGATTTAGCCGCTGGTCGCGTTCAACAGGTGGTGACGCGTTTTCCGCCTGAGCCGAATGGCTATTTACATATTGGCCATGTGAAAGCAATTTGCTTGAACTTCGGAATTGCTGAAGAATTTAAAGGTGTGTGTAACCTGCGTTTTGATGATACCAATCCGGATGCCGAAGAACAGGAATATGTGGATGGTATTGCCAATGACGTGAAATGGCTGGGTTTCCAGTGGGAAGGTGAGCCGCGTTATGCATCAAGCTATTTCGATCGACTTTATACCTGGGCAGTTCAGCTGATTGAGCAGGGCGATGCCTATGTGGATTTGCAAAGCCCTGAAGAGATCCGTTTAAACCGTGGTAATTTCGTTGAGCCAGGTAAAAACTCGCCACAACGCGATGCAACGGTTGCAGAAAACCTGGAGCGTTTTGAGAAAATGCGCAGCGGTGAATATGCAGAAGGTCAGGCTGTATTACGTGCCAAGATCGATATGACGTCACCGAACGTGCATATGCGTGATCCGATTTTGTACCGTATCCTGCATTCAGCGCATCATCAGACTGGCGATAAATGGAAAATTTATCCAATGTATGACTATGCGCATCCACTTTCTGATGCGATTGAAGGCATTACGCATTCACTGTGTACTTTGGAATTCCAGGATCACCGTCCGTTCTATGACTGGGTGGTGGCAAAAGTTAAATCACCATCCGTGCCACGTCAGTATGAATCGAGCCGTTTGAATGTGGACTATACCATCACCTCAAAACGCAAATTGCGTAAGCTGGTTGAAGGTGGTCATGTAAATGGTTGGGATGATCCACGTATGCCAACTGTAGTGGGTATGCGTCGTCGTGGTTTCACACCTGAAGGTCTACGTGATTTCTGTCAACGTGTCGGTGTGTCGAAGGTTGATGGCAGTATCGTCGATGTAGCCATGCTGGAATACTGTATTCGCCAGTCTCTGGAAAATACCGCAGCTCGTGGTATGGCAGTGTTAAATCCATTAAAAGTGACTTTAACCAACTTGCCAGCCGATATGGACCTGACCCATTCACGTCATCCGAATGTCGATATGGGCGAGCGCGTTATTCCATTGACGACTGAGCTGTATATTGACCGTAAAGACTTTGAAGAAGAGCCACCAAAAGGCTTTAAACGTTTGATTCCAGGTGGTGAAGTCCGTTTACGTCATGCCTATGTGATCAAATGCGACGAAGTCATTAAAGATGAAAATGGCGAAGTGGTTGAGCTGAAATGTTCGATTGATCCTGAAACTTTGGGTAAAAATCCTGAAGGTCGTAAGGTCAAAGGTGTGATTCACTGGGTATCTGCGACAAAAGGCGTTCCTGCAGAAGTGCGTATTTACGACCGTCTGTTTACGGAGTCTGATCCAGAAGTGGGTGATGACTTCTTGGCAAACCTGAACCCTGAATCATTGAAGGTGGTTCAGGCCGTGATTGAGCCTGCATTAGCGCAAGCTCAGCCGGAGGATCGTTTCCAGTTTGAGCGTGAAGGTTATTTCGTGGCAGATCAATATGATCATTCCAGCGAAAAACCGGTATTTAACCGTATTCTGGATCTTAAGGACAGCTTTAAACCAGGCAAATAAGCTGGTTTAAGTCAGAATGTAAAAAGCCCAACTCTGGTTGGGCTTTTTCAATACAGCAGGGAAAATTGCATGATTGTGCGTGATAAGAATAATAGTTTGGGGTTACTGTTTGCCTGGCAGGGAACGATTCTGCCCAAGGTGCTGCCCGCATTAATCTTGGTGGTTTTTATTTCCGCTTTGCTGGTGTATTTGAGTCAGGCGCATTTCGTGAGCCTTCCTGCTGTCCCGGCAATTGGCTTTACCATCTTTGGTGTCATTCTCTCGATTTTTTTAAGTTTTAGAAATACAGCCTGCTATGATCGCTGGTGGGAAGGTCGTAAGCTTTGGGGTGCGTTGATTGCAACCACGCGTCATTTATGCCGCGACAGCCATGTGCTAGATAATCAAACCCGTGAAATGTTGCTGTATCGCATGATGCTGTTTACCCATTTGTTACGTGACCGGTTGAGACAGCAAACGCCCAGTATTCAGGATTATCAGGCGACTACCGGTTTTGAACCTAAATCATTTGAGCAATTGTCCATGCAAATCAATCCTTCACAATGGGTGCTGGAACAGATGCAAAAAGAGCTGGTGCAGCAATATAAGCAGGGTAAGATCAGCGATATTATTTATAACAACCTGAATCAGCACACTGTGGCTTTGGGAGATATTCAGGCTGGTTGTGACCGGATTTTGTCAACGCCATTGCCATTTTCTTATTCGGTGCTGTTGCATCGTGCGGTTTATTCTTTTTGCTTTATCCTGCCTTTCAGTTTGCAGGCGAATTTGGGACTGTGGACACCAATTTTAGTGGGATTGATTGGTTATATGCTACTCGGGCTGGACGAGCTCAGTGCGGAGCTGGAAGAACCCTTTGGCCTACAGGACAACGATCTGCCGCTAGATTCAATTGTACGACTAGTAGAGCGGGAAACTCTAAGCTCTTTAGGTAAAGCACTACCTGAGGCGATTCAAGCCAGAAAAGGCTATTTAACCTGATTCCTTATCTGAATCTTCAAAATGTAAACACGAACTTAAAATTTCTTGCTCACAAAAAATCATCGGCAGGCTGAGCTTTAAATTAACGATGTTTAAGATTGGTCAGGTCTGACACTTTAGTTTTAGCCTGATCTTGCAATTCACGGTATTGTTGCAAACGCAGATTGGCTTTATCTCTGAGCTTCTTCTTGATGTACAGCGCCAATGCGAAACTGGTGGTGGTCAGGGTCAGGAACATGCTGTTCATAAAACTCATCATCGAGCTGATATAACCAATCGTGGTCAGACGATTCATCATATAAATCACTTGCGGGCTGCTTTCTACGCCGGTAATGGCCCAGGTACACAAATGTTCGCAATTATTAATAATCAAATGATAGTTATTTTCATGCATTCTGGATCGCATGCGGCGCACCACTTTACGACCTTTATATTTTACTGAGTCATAATGCTGCATATGAATCGGTTTGCCATGACTGAATTTTTCAATCGAGGTGATTTCAATGGGGCGTTTCTTGAATAAATGCGCAAAGCCGGAATAATGAATGACACGACCACGTCCGGCGTAAATCCCATGATGGGTATAACCGAAATGTTTAACCATAAGGTGTGCGCCTATGGGAAACCGTTTAGTCTGTTGCATATCAGAATTAAGCCATTTAAAAAGCATTGTCGTTTAATAGGAAGTGTACTGTGTTTTGCTAAATTAATCGATGCCTTGCCTGAGTTTCAGATCAGAATTGAAGAGTTATTAAGCCAAATTTAAAGGGATTTAAAGAAAGCAGAATTTAGAACATATTCTTCTGATAAAGGTTTTAAATAGCCTAAGCAAGCCTTAACATTTCTTCAAATCAAAGGGGATCAAATGAGTTGTTTAGAGTTTTCCTGCCTGATCCCTGAAGCTTTTAAAGTTGAAGTTAATAAACTATGCTGAAATAGAGAAGACCAAACCCTTAAACTAAACTTTCAAGCATAAAAAAGCACCTGACTACGCAAGTGCTTTCTTTATACGGCTGTAACCTTGGCCGATTACTGCAATGGCAAGTGCTGAAGTTCATTCAGTTCTTTGCGGCTATAGCCGCGAGATACAAGAACCTTTTTAATTCCGATGATGATTTCTTCATCAGTAGCTTTAGAAAGTGCTTCAAGAAGCTGTTCATTTGTCTTGCAAGAGCAATCATTTTCAACACAAGCAATTTGATTCTTGTGTTCATTGTGTTGTTCATTAGAAAACAACTTTTGCCAAAAACTCATAGAGCCTTCATACAACAACCTAACATAGAGTGAAATATAGCCAATTAAATAAATAAAGCAATAGGACCTATGTGATAAAAGCAGCAGTCAGGCTAGAAAATTTCCGATTGAAGCCTAAAGGTCTAACGATATTTCTTGCTGTACAAGTCAATATTTATTATTAAATACATGATTTATAGTATAAAAAATGGAGCTTCAAAAAGCTCCATTTTTGTAACAATATAATAAATTGAAACAAATTCTTTATACTTTTTCCAACAATACACCCGTTTCAACATGATGTGTATACGGGAACTGGTCAAACATGGCGAACTTGCTGATTCTATGCGTTTGAGACAACTGTTTCAGATTGTCATATAAGGTATCTGGATTACAAGAAATGTAAATAATACGCTGGAAACGCTGTAACAGTTTCAGCGTTTCATCATCAATACCAGCACGCGGTGGATCGACAAATACCGTATCAAAATCATAAGTCGAAATGTCAATTTGTGCTTCCTGCAAACGACGGAAAACACGTTCGCCATTATAGGCTTGAGTGAATTCTTCGGCAGACAGACGCGCAACCTGAATATTTTCAATCTGGTTCTGCTCAATATTCCACTCAGCTGCATAAACTGAAGATTTGGCTAATTCAGTGGCCAAAACACGGCGGAATTTGGTCGAAAGCGGCAGGGTAAAGTTCCCATTGCCACAGTAGAGTTCCAGCAAATCTTTATCTGATTGTTCCGCTGCATCACATGCCCATTCCAGCATTTTTTGACAAACTTGTGCATTGGGCTGGGTGAAGCTGCTTTCGATCTGCTTATATTTATAGTGACGATCAAAAACAGACAGTTCTTCCACCACATATTCATCAGTCAGGACGAATTTCTGGCCACGGCTTCGGCCAATCAGTTTAATATTCAGTTTTTCCGCCAGTGCTTTTGCTGCAGGTTCCCAGCTTTCATCCAGCTTGCGGTGATAAATCAGGGATACCAGAACCTGACCACTTAACGTCGCCAGAAAATGGACTTCAAATAAACGATGACCCAGATTGGCATCTGCCTTGAATGCTGCCAGTAGTTGCGGCATCAAGTTATTAATACTGCGGTCTGCAATTGGAAACTCATCAATACGAATCACTTTTTTATTGTTGTTTTCGTCACGTTCGAACATGGCATAAAACAGATCATCTTCAGTATGCCAGATCCGGAATTCAGCACGCATGCGGAAATATTTTTCAGGAGACTGGAATACTTCTAAAGCAGGTGGTTGATATTCGGCAAACTGAGCGCTGATGCGTTCAATTTTGGCTTCAAGTTGTTGCTGATAAGATGAAGTCATATGCAGTAAGAAATCGCAAATATTTTAAAGCGCAAATGGTAGCAAAAAATTGCCGATCTGCCTAAGCCTATTGTAGTCAAGCCGCTTTAAAAGCTGCATAAAAAAGACCAAACCTTCTGAGGAGAGAGGTTTGGCCATAAAGAGGAAAGATTTAAGCTAAAAATGCTGAGATGATTGGACTGATTTAGAGATTATCCATCGTCATCAAGCTGGCATTGCCGCCTGCCGCCGCCGTATTGATACTGATCGCGCGTTCAATCACAAATCGCTCGACCGGAATATCATAGTTGCCCGAACTTAAATGGGTGATACCAATAATTGGACCTTGGCGTGTTGCAATGCGTTTCTGCAAGTCAATCAGTTCAGTAGTGTCACCATGATGCAGGACGGCCTCAAATACACCTGTTTCAATATCCCGGACCACTTTAAATTGCTTGCTAACCGCGGCTGGCATGGTTGGTAAATATTTCAGAATAAAAGTATTGTTTGCCAGTACCGCAGGACGACTGCCAACCGATAAAATCGCCAGAATTTGCTGAATCTGGTCTTGATCCCTATGTGCTAACGAGAGAACGCTTTCACGTGGCAAGATCATGTATTGATTTTCCTCGCCAGTTGGGCCTTGCAGGCTAAAGCTTTGACCAGTCGCAATTTGCATAGGCGCTTTTAAAGATAAAGTTGGGAAAGTTTTAGCTACCCAGGCTTTAAACTCCTGAACAAGTTTATGTTCAACAAGTGCTGGCTCAGCTTGAGCTGCATAAGGCTGAGCCAGTTTTTTCTCGGATACTTGATGCATTAAACGATAGATATACAACGGGCCACCCGCTTTCGGGCCGGTGCCGGACAGACCTTCACCACCAAAAGGCTGGACGCCCACGACCGCACCAACGATATTGCGGTTGATATACAGGTTGCCGACTTCCGCTCGTGCAATCACGGTTTGCATGGTTTCATCAATACGCGTGTGCAAGCCCATGGTCAGGCAATAACCCTTGCTGTTGATCTGATCTAACAACTGTTCCAGTTCGCCATATTTATAGCTGATCAGATGCAGTACCGGGCCAAACACTTCACGTTCCAGATCATCCAGATTTGGCAGTTCAATCAGGGTTGGTGCAATGAATGTTCCTGGAGTTAATTCAGTCTGGTCCTGATTAAACATCAACTGATGAACTGTATGACCTTTGCTGCGCATCTGCTCAATATGCTTTTGGATATTTTGCTGGGCTTCTGCATCAATCACTGGACCAATATCGGTTTTCAGCAAGACCGGATTGCCAACGCGCAACTGTTGCATGGCACCTTTGAGCATGTTGCGAACAGCCTCCAGATTATCCTCTTGCACACAAAGGACACGCAGGGCAGAACAGCGCTGACCGGCACTGTCATAGGCAGAGCTCACAACATCCAACACCACCTGTTCAGTCAATGCAGATGAATCCACAATCATGGCATTTTGACCACCAGTTTCAGCAATCAGGGTGACGCTTTCTCCAAACTGGTTTATTCGTTCTGCCACGGTTTTTTGTAGAATTTGGGCGACCTCGGTGGAACCGGTAAACATGATGCCCTGAATACGTGGATCTGCACTGAGCTGTGCACCAATGGTTTCACCACGGCCCGGCAATAGCTGTAACACATCCTGCGGAATGCCGGCTTCCCATAAAATCTGTACGGCTTGTGCTGCAATGAGCGGTGTTTGTTCAGCCGGTTTGGCAATCACGGTATTGCCAGCGACCAGCGCTGCTGAAATCTGACCGGTAAAAATCGCCAGCGGGAAGTTCCATGGACTGATACATAGTACAGTACCTAAAGGCTGGATCTGTACATTGTCACTGAGATCCAAAACTTGAGCTGCATAGTAACGCAAGAAATCTACCGCCTCACGTACTTCGGCAATCGCATTGGCATAGGTTTTACCTGCTTCGCGAGAAAGAAGAACCATGAGCGGAAGCAAACGCTGTTCCATCAGTTCTGCGGCTTTATTCAGGCAGGCAGCACGCTCATTTTTTGGCAGATTGGCCCAGAAACTTTGTGCATTAACTGCTTGAGTGAGTGCAATTTCGGCCTGTTCAGAAGTTGCTTCATAGACTGTGCCGACCACATCCTGATGGTGTGCTGGATTGATCACTGGAACTGCATGGGGCGTATCCACGCTGCTAAATGCCGTTCCCATAGCAGCTGACTGAAATTGCGTATTTGCCAGACTGGATGCGACTTCATTTAAAATACTGAGTTCAGCATCATTGGCCAAATCGAGTCCTGAAGAGTTCAATCGTGCATCGGTATAAAGATCTTGCGGATAGGGAATCTGGGGATGCTTGGCACCCATCACGCCTTCTTGTTTTGATGCCTTTAAAATGGTTTGCTGTGGATTTTCAATCAAATCTTCAATTTTCAAGGTTTTGTCAGCAATACGATTGACGAAGGAGGTATTGGCACCATTTTCCAGTAAGCGGCGCACCAGATAAGCCAGCAAGGTTTCATGATTGCCGACGGGCGCATAGATCCGGCATGGTACACCGAGTTTATTTTTCGATGGATCGCCCACGACATTTTCATACAGTGGTTCGCCCATGCCATGCAGACATTGGAACTCATATTGGCCGGCATAATACTGCTCAGGTTGTGCCAGCTGATAGATCGTCGCTACCGTTTGTGCATTGTGAGTGGCAAATTGTGGGTAGATATAATCCGGTTCAGCCAACAGCTTACGCGCACAAGCAATATAAGACAGATCCGTATGCACCTTACGAGTAAATACCGGGTAATCCGACATTCCATCAATTTGGGCTTTCTTGATTTCGCTGTCCCAATATGCGCCTTTGACCAGACGAATCATCAAGCGTTTCTGGCTGCGCTTCGCCAGATCAATGATGTAATCCACCACATAGAAGCAGCGTTTTTGATAGGCTTGAATCACAAAGCCAATGCCTTTCCAGTCCTGCAGTTGCGGTTCAAAACACAGGCGTTCTAACAGTTCCAATGAAATCTCAAGGCGATCGCTTTCTTCAGCATCGATATTTAAACCAATATTGTACTGCTTGGCCAAGACTGCGAGTTTAAGTACTTTTGCATAGAGCTCATCATGCACGCGATCCATTTGCGAACGCTGATAACGGGGGTGCAGCGCAGAGAGTTTGATAGAAATGCCAGGCCCGTCATAAACATCCTTATCCTGCGAAGATTGACCAATGGCATGAATGGCTTGCTGATAATCCTGATAATAACGTTCAGCATCCGGATCGGTCAGTGCAGCTTCACCCAGCATGTCATAGGAATAGCGAAAGCCTTTTTCTTCCAGCGGCTCCGCATTTTTCAGGGCTTCATCAATGGTTTCACCCGTAACAAACTGCTCGCCCATCATGCGCATGGCAACATCGACGGCCTTACGGATAATCCCGCGACCACTGCGTGCCAAAAGGCCAGTTAATAAACTAGACAGGCTTTTTTGCTGTGGGGTTTCCATCAGCTTGCCGGTCAGCATCAGTCCCCAGGCTGCTGCATTCACAAACATCAATTGGCTCTGGCCCAAATGTTCTTTCCAGTTACCTTGATTGATTTTGTCACGGATCAGCAAGTCACGTGTGGCTTTGTCCGGAATCCGCAGTAAGGCTTCTGCCAGACACATCAGGGCAATGCCTTCCTGAGAAGATAAAGAAAATTCCTGCAATAAGCCTTGGACAATACCGGCTTTCCCAGTGGAACTTTTGCGTTCACGTAAGGAATGTGCGAGATCAAAGGCAAGCGCCTGAATCTTGTCACTCATCTCGGAAGAAATTTCACTATGGGCCAATAACTCTTCGACGCATTCAGTTTCTGCACGACGCCATACCGTATTAATACGTTCTTCGTATTGGTTTTTGTGTTTAAATTCAGCAATATAATTTGAGTGCTGGGCTGAATCTAAAATTGAATCTGGGCGGAGAGTGGTTGGCATAGTGACTTCCTGTACTGCGTCAATCAGTTCTTTGAGGTGAATGAGTTTTAATCTATAATCACAGAATATTTGACGAATATCTCACTATAGTTTTCGATTTTTTTAGAGAATAATTCTAATGCCAAGTCCTTATTTGAACCTTGACCGTATAGATATTCGTATATTGGGTTTATTGCAATCCGATGCCAAGCTATCCAATATCAAACTGGCTGAACTGGTCAATTTATCGCCTACAGCAGCCTTGGCGCGTGTACAAAAGCTGACCCGGGAAGGTTTTATTGTGGGCTATGAAGCGCGCCTCAATCCAGTCATGTTGAATAATGGTTTTGTGGTCTTTGTTGAAATTTTATTGGATAAAACCACGCCGAATGTTTTAGATGAATTTTCCCATGCTGTGCGGCAGATTCCTGAAATTATCGAGTGTCATATGATCAGTGGCGGGTTTGATTTCGTGGTAAAAATCCGCTGTGCCAATATGGATGAGTTCCGGAAAATCTCTGGTCAGATCTTGTGGCAATTGCCCGGAATTAAAGAAACGCGCAGTTATCCGGTGATGGAAGTGATTAAAGAAAGTCAGCAGATCCATCTGAAAATGCCGGGAAAAGCCAAGTAATTTTCAAGAACTTCATTTGTGAATCTAAGAAACATAAAAGGGACGATTAAGTCCCTTTTATGTGCAAGAAAAAAGGTGATTATTTTTTCATTTCTGCCATTTCTTTTTGATACTCGGCTTTAGCCATTTCAAAGCGTTTGACCACATCAGCACTCGGTGCTTTATCCAGCAGGCTGACGATGATAATGCTGAGGGTGGCCAGAATAAAGCCTGGAATGATCTCATACAGACCGGTATCACCCATATAATTTTTCCAGACAATTACAGTCATGGCACCAACCACCATACCCACAATTGCGCCGTTGAGGGTCATTCGTTTCCAGAATAGCGACAAGATAATCAGCGGGCCAAATGCAGCACCAAAGCCCGCCCAGGCATAAGCCACCAGACCCAAAACCTTACTGTTCGGATTAATCGCCAGTGAAATGGCAATTAGGGCAATCACCAAGACCATGCCGCGACCGACCCAGATCAGTTCTTTTTGTGAAGCATTTTTACGCAGGAAACTCTTATATAAATCTTCGGTCAGGGTGGTTGAGCAGACCAGAAGCTGACAGCTCAAGGTGCTCATGATTGCTGCCAGAATCGCAGCCAGAATGATTCCGGCAATCCAAGGATTAAACAGAATTTTGGTCAACTCCATAAATACCGTTTCAGGGTTTTGATTGACCACCGAGGCCAATGCGGGATTGACACTGAAGTAGGCAATACCGATATAACCGGCAGCCACTGCACCGCCTAGGCATAGAATCATCCAGGTCATGCCAATACGGCGCGCAGCAGGAATGGTTTTGACCGAATCTGCTGCCATAAAACGCACCAGAATATGCGGCTGACCAAAATAACCCAAGCCCCAGGCCAGACTGGAAATAATCGCAACGGTGCTTAAACCTTCAAGCATACTGGAGGCATGTGGGCGAGCCGATTCAAGGATGACACTCACTTGCTGGCTGTTGTCGCCCAGGGCCAAGAAGGTAATGATCGGAGTCAGCAATAAGGCAAAAATCATCAAACCGGCCTGAAATGTATCGGTCCAGCTGATCGCCAAAAAGCCACCAATACAAACATAGAGAATCGTCGCCATCGCACCAATCACAAGCGCTGTGGTGTAATCCCAGCCAAACAGGCTTTCAAACAGACGTGCACCCGCGACCATGCCCGAAGCACAATAAATAGCAAAGAACACCAGAATCACCAGGGCAGACAAGACCCGTAAAATGCGTTTACGGTCGGAAAAACGGCTGGTGAAATAATCCGGCAAGGTCAGGGCATTGTTCTGATATTCAGTATGGGCACGCAGTCGACCTGCCACCAGTAACCAGTTCAGCCACGCGCCGATAATCAAACCGATCGCAATCCAGGCTTCTGACAGGCCAGACAGGTAAATGGCTCCCGGAAGACCCATCAACAGCCAGCCACTCATATCCGATGCGCCCGCCGAAAGTGCAGTAACGACACTGCCCAGACTCCGTCCACCTAGAATATATTCGTCAAAATTGGAGGTGGCACGATAAGCATATAAACCGATTGCAATCATGGCGATAATATAAAACATGAAAGTAATCAGGGTGGGGTTTAAAGAAGTCATGGGCAGGTCATCCTGTAAATATGGAAATCATCGTCCAAGATGATTTTTTGTACTGAGATCGCAAGGAGGTGATTCAAGCATGGTTTAAAAATTACACTCTGTAACAATTACACAGCTTTTATGTATACCTATTGTAAATATAGTAGTAATTCACTGAAATTGAATTAGGAACAACTTAAGCGGATAAAAGGCAATACGACGTCGAATTCAGGGGAAAAGTGGAAATTTTGAATAAATAATGAAAATATTTGAATTTTAGCTAACTGCTTACACAATCTTACAAAACTCACAGCTTTAGCGTATTGGTAATAAATCGTAGCAAATCTAGGTTAAAGTCTTCCTATTAGGCCTGTATTTGTTTGCTCATATTAATGTCACACCAAATACGGTGCATCGCCAAGAGTATTTTTTAGTGGACAATATGCTTCAAATCGAACCGACCCGCATTGAACGTGATTTATTGGGGGAAAAACAAATCCCGTTGCATAGCTATTATGGGATTCATACCTTACGTGCCATCGAAAATTTTAAGATTTCTGGATTGGCGGTGGGGCAACAAACGCATTTTATTCGTGCTTTGGCCCAAGTGAAAAAAGCTTCGGCACAGGCCAATCTGCATTTTCAAAAATTGTCCGAGCAGACCAGCACTGCCATTCAAAAAGCTTGTGATGAATTGATTCAGCATCCGGAAGCGTGGCAAGCGGCATTTCCACTCGATCCTTATCAGGGCGGTGCCGGAACCTCCATCAATATGAATGCCAATGAGGTAATTGCCAATATTGCACTTGAAATGTCGGGCCATCAGAAAGGCGATTATCACATTCTGCATCCGAATGATCATGTGAATACCTCGCAATCGACCAATGATGTCTATCCAACGGCTTTGCGTCTGGCGACCTATAGCAGTCTGGATGAATTGTTGAGCGTGCTTAAAGCATTGATTGACTGTATTGACCATAAAGCTGCCGAATTTGAATATGTCATCAAGATGGGACGTACCCAGTTACAAGATGCCGTGCCGATGACCATGGAACAGGAGTTCCGGGCATTTGCCACCTTATTAAAAGAAGACCTGAAGCTGATTGGACAGATGCGACAGTTATTGCTAGAAGTCAATTTAGGCGCCACCGCCATTGGAACCGGGGTCAATACACCGCCGGGCTATGCCAAGCGGGTGGTGGAAATCTTGGCGCACCTGACAGGTTTACCTTTAAAAGGTGCGGCAGATTATGTCGAGGCGACCAGCGATTGTGGCGTCTTTATTATCTTGTCGAGTAGTTTAAAACGTCTAGCAGTGAAATTGTCCAAAATCTGTAATGATCTGCGCCTGCTCAGTTCGGGACCGCGTACAGGTCTGGCTGAAATTCGTTTACCTGAGTTACAGGCAGGTTCTTCGATCATGCCGGCAAAAATCAATCCGGTAATTCCAGAAGTTGTGAATCAGATTGCATTCCGGGTGATTGGTAATGACTTAACCATTACTATGGCTGCGGAAGCCGGGCAGTTACAATTGAATGTCATGGAACCTGTGATTGCCGTGACGATGAATGAATCAATTCAATTATTGACCCAAGGTATGCAAACCTTGAATCAGAAATGTATTGCTGGTATTCAGGCCAATGAACAGATTTGCTTAAGTTCCGTCATGCGCAGTGTCGGGATTGTGACCTTGCTTGAACCGATTCTGGGACATGCCAAGTGCGATGAAATCGGCAAACAATGTATGTGGGAAAATAAAACCGTGCCACAGGTGGTATTAGAGTTAGGCTTATTGAGTGAAGCGCAATTAGAAGAGATTTTTGCATTTGAAAATCTGGTGTCTGAAATCCCTTCAGCAGAGAATCAGCTCGAACAGGTTTCTTAACATACATATACCTATTAAATCGTCTGAAACAGCGAATCGCTGCTATTTTGATAATTTGCCTCAAGTTCAGGATGTGGATTTGAGGCATTTTCATCTAGACTAGAGCCTGAACTATATTTGGCTGGGTAAATGGCGATGTTTGATAAAATCAATGCATTATTTAAAAGTAATAAACCGACTGCTGCACAGCTATATTTAGAAGAGCAGAATATCCAGTATGTAGAAGGGACTGGTTATATCGTCGATGATATTCAACTCAATCAGGAATTGGGTCCACGGTTGGAGTATTTGTCCAATCGCCGTTTAAAACAGTTTGATGATTTAAAAGCGTTATATGACACCGCGATGCTGATCAATGAAAAAATTGATCTGGAAATTGCCCATCAGCGTTTTAATGCAAGTTTGGGGAATACCGAAGAGAATCTGCTGCAATTTAAAATGATTCTTAAGAAGTTAAATGATTATTATCGTAACTTTCTGCGCGATCAAAAATAAGCTGCAAAAGTGGCTTAAAATCGAAGTATATGGATGTGGCAAGACTGCATAAAAATAACAAAATATCCTGAGATCATCGTGCTAGTATAAGCCTCAGGTTATTTAGACTTTAAAGCTATATCCATGTTCCAGCAAGAAATTTCCCAACTCAATTTACCACAGCTCAAAGCAGGCGAGAAACGCTGGTTAGGCAATCTGCAAGGTTCCTCAACCGCCTTATTGCTTAAAGAAATCGTGCAGCATCAATCGCGTTTATTTATCGTGATTGCGCGTAATAATCAGCATTTGGGTCAACTGGAAAGTGAACTGGAATTTTATGGGATTAAACCCACGATTTTTCCGGATTGGGAAATCTTGCCTTATGATCGTCTCTCCCCACATCAGGATATTGTCTCGGAACGTCTGGCAATCTTATCCAATATGCCCAAAACTGGTGTACTGTTGTTGTCCGCCTCAACTTTGGCACAACGTGTGGCGCCAACCTCATGGATTCTGGGTGAGCATTTCGATATTCATGTCGGTCAGAAATTTGATCTGGAACAACAAAAGAAAAAGCTGATTCAGACCGGTTATCATCTGGTCGATACCGTCTATGATCCAGGTGAATTCGCGGTACGCGGCAGTATCATGGATATCTACGCATCGGGACAGGAAGCACCGATTCGGATTGACCTGTTTGATGATGAAATTGAAAGCCTGAAATTTTTCGATGCCGAAACTCAGCGCACCACGCAAAGTTTGCAGCAGTTTACCGTATTGCCGGCACAGGAATTTCCGCTCAAGGAAGGTCGTGCCACTTTCCGTGACCGCTATGCCGAATTTTTCCCGACCGCGAATCCAAAGAAAAACCCGATCTATCAGGATGTGATGGATGGCATAGTCTCGCCGGGAATCGAGTTTTATTTGCCCTTGTTTTTCAGCGCGGAAGCCATGCAAGGCCAAAGTTCACTGATTTCGTACCTACCAAAGAATGGCATTGTCATTACAGATAAGGCTCTGGACGAAAGTCTCAGCCAGTTTTGGCAAGATGTGGTGCGCCGTTATGAAGATCGTCGCCACAATGTCGACCAACCGATCATGCCGCCTGAAAGCCTGTTTTTTCAGACCAATCAGGTGCTGGAGCAGCTGAACCAGTTTGCACGCATCATTGCCGCACAAACGCCTTTTGACCAAAAAGCTGGAGTATTGAATCTTGATACCCAGTTGCCACCACGTTTGCCCGTAGATCCGAAACGTGAAAAACCGTTTCATGAAGTTAAAAAATATATTGATCAGGCCAATCATCCGGTACTGCTGGTGGCTGAAAGTGCTGGACGCCGGGAAAGTCTTAAAGACGCCTTAAGGCCAAGTCTGGGTGATATTCCAACAGTTGAAAATTTTGATAGTTTTATTCAATCTCTGTATGCAATTGCCATTACCAATGCGCCTTTAGAGCGTGGTCTGGTATTGACTGATCGCATCAGCGTAATTTCTGAAAATCAGCTGTATGAACATCGGGTAGTACAGCGCCGTAGAAAACGTCAGCAGGAAGTTTCGGAAGAGTTTCTGATTCGCAGCTTGACCGAGCTGACCATGGGCGCACCTGTGGTGCATATCGACTACGGCGTTGGACGTTATGCTGGTCTGGTCACCTTAAGTATTGATGATCAGGATCACGAATTTTTGCAGCTGGATTATGCGGATGCCGCCAAAGTGTATGTGCCGGTGACCAATCTGCATTTAATCAGCCGGTATAGTGGTGGTGATCCGGATCTGGCACCGTTACATAAGCTCGGTACAGATGCTTGGAATAAAGCCAAACGTAAAGCACTGGAACAGATTCACGATGTCGCGGCCGAATTGCTGCATATTCAGGCACGGCGTTCTTCTAAGCCTGGAATCAGTTTTGAAGTCGATCAAAGCCTGTATATGCAATTTGCCAGTGGCTTTGCCTATGAAGAAACACTGGATCAGGCCAAGGCGATTGAAGCGACGTTGCATGACATGCAGCAGGCCAAGCCGATGGATCGACTGGTGTGTGGTGATGTGGGTTTCGGTAAGACAGAAGTCGCAATGCGTGCCGCATTTGTTGCAGTACAGAATAACCGGCAGGTGGCGATTCTGGTACCGACCACTTTGCTGGCACAGCAGCATTATGATTCATTCAAAGACCGCTTCGCCGATTGGCCAGTCCGGATTGAAGTGCTGTCACGTTTCGGCTCTTCCAAAGCACATACCAAGACCATTGACGACCTGATTGAAGGTAAAGTCGATATTGTGATTGGTACACATAAGATTTTGCAGGAAAATGTTCAGTTTAAGAATCTTGGCTTGATGATTGTCGATGAAGAGCATCGTTTCGGGGTGCGCGACAAGGAACGAATCAAGGCCATGCGTGCCGATGTCGACATGCTGACACTGACTGCAACTCCAATTCCACGGACACTGAATATGGCCTTTAGTGGCATGCGTGATCTGTCGATTATCGCCACACCGCCGGCACGCCGTCTTGCGGTGAAAACCTTTGTGCAGGAACATACCGATGACACCATTAAAGAAGCGATTCTGCGTGAATTGCTGCGCGGTGGTCAGGTTTATTTTCTGCATAATGAAGTTGATACAATCGATCGTGCCGCCGAGCATATCCGTAAACTGGTGCCGGAAGCGCGGGTGATTGTGGCCCACGGACAGATGCGTGAACGTGAACTGGAGCAGGTGATGCAGCAGTTCTATCACAAGGAATACAATGTTCTGGTATGTTCGACCATTATTGAAACCGGGATTGATGTTCCGAATGCCAATACCATTCTGATTGAACGTGCTGACAAGCTGGGCCTGGCACAATTACATCAGCTACGCGGACGTGTAGGACGCTCACACCATCAGGCTTATGCCTACTTAATGGTGCCGTCTTTAAAAGCCTTAAAAGGTGATGCAGAAAAACGTCTGGATGCCATTCAGCGTGCTTCGACCTTGGGTGCCGGTTTTATGCTGGCAACCGAAGATCTGGAAATTCGCGGCGCAGGTGAGTTACTAGGTGAGCAGCAGAGTGGTTCGATGCAGGCCATTGGTTATAGCCTGTATATGGAAATGCTGGAAAAAGCCACCAAAGCCATTCAAAAAGGCAAAACGCCAAACTTCGATGCACCATTGTCATTGACTGCCGAAATTACCCTGCATATGCCAGCGTTGATTCCAGATGAATATCTGGGTGATGTCCATCAACGTCTGTTGTTCTATAAACGCATCAGTAATACTGATACCCAGGAAAAACTGGACAATATCCGGATGGAATTGATCGATCGTTTTGGTATACCGCCGCAACCGGTCAAACAGCTCTTTTCTGTACATCAGATTCGATTGAAAGCCGAACAGCTTGGTATTACTAAAATTGATATCAGCAGTCAGGGCGGGCATATTGAATTTGCGCCGGATACTCCAGTTCAGGCCATGACGATTATCCAGATGATGCAGAAAAGTCCGACCTATTTCCGGATGGATGGCGGTCAACGTCTGAAAGTGATGGTGATGCTGGAAGACTATCAAAAGCGGATTCAGTTTATACAGGATTTACTGGACAGTCTGCTTAAAGAATTGCACTGATTTTATTCGATTAAATCAGCCTGAAAATTCAGTTTGGATTTCATTTTCCAATGAAGTTTGCAGGAACAACAGGCTTGATTTTTTTAATGAATTGTTTACAGTAATTGTTGTGATGTGCTTCGCAACAAATCATGAGAATTTGTCTTTAAACACATTGCTTTCAATATTCAGCTTCAGTTGGATATGTTAGTATTAGCCATCATTCTAATTTTGCATCATTTATAAAGATATGTTTAGTTTGCATCCACAACTTGCTCAAGATACGTTTTTTGTAGGCGACTTTCCTTTGTCAACATGTCGTTTGATGAATGATATGCAATTTCCCTGGCTCATTCTGATTCCACGTGTGCCGGGTGTCTCTGAATTATATGAATTGAGTCAAGCTGACCAAGAGCAGTTTTTAAGAGAGTCAAGCTGGTTATCAAGCCAGCTGGCACGTGTTTTCCGTGCAGATAAAATGAATGTAGCAGCGCTGGGTAATATGGTGCCGCAATTGCATTTTCATCATGTAGTTCGTTATCAGAACGACGTTGCATGGCCGAAGCCTGTTTGGGGTACACCTGCTGTTCCTTATAGCAGTGAAGTATTGGCACATATGCGTCAAACCTTAATGCTGGCTTTACGTGGTCAGGGCGACATGCCATTTGACTGGCGCATGGACTAATCAGTCAAGGCATTCCGAGAACCATGAACAGTTGCGGACTTCAGGGAGTGAGTGAGTGCAATTAGACGACTGGATTCAAAAAGAACCCCATCAGTTTGAGTATTTCCATCGCATGATGGGATACATCATGCTGTCTGTGGTTCTGGTCGTCTTTCATTACACTGAACCAGATACCCAGTATCAGCTTTTTGTTCCATTTTTTTTGTTTCTGGTTTTGCTAATTACACCGAAACTATCTCGCTGGCTGATCTATCGTCATGATTATCACATCCGGCGTAATATTCTTTTCCTGATTGATGTCATTGTCATTTCGGTGGTTTTGGCGGCCGTGCATCTGGACTTGGTCTTGTCCTTGCTGGGTTTGGTCGCAGTGCTCTATACCGCGATCAGCAATAAAATTTCATTTATGATGGCATCTCTAGCCAGCCTGATCGGGATTACGCTTTTTTATCTGGCCAATATTCTGGTCTTTGGGTTTAATAATTATTTCGAACCGACCAGCAGTGAGTTGACCGTTTTAGGCTTTATCTGTCTGATTACCTATTTTGGTGTCGGAAGTTTTTATCAAAGTGGTCGTGTGCAATACATGACCCAGAAAAAAGACCATTATTTCGAACAGATGAACCGTTATATGGAATTTGCCAATCAGCTGAGTCGCTATGCGCCCGTGCAGTTGTGGCAATCCATTATGAAAGGTGAATCTGAAGCCAAAATTGAATATAAACGTAAAAAGTTGACGATCTTTTTCTCTGATATTCAAGGTTTTACCGAGCTATCTGAAACCCTGATTCCAGACGATTTAGCTTTCCTGCTGAATGACTATCTGCGGCACATGACTGAAATCGCCAAAAATTATGAAGCGACTGTCGATAAATTCATGGGTGATGCGATCCTGATTTTCTTTGGTGATCCGAACTCTGAAGGTGTGGAACAGGATGCCAAGAACTGCATGGAAATGGCATTGGCGATGCGTCAGCAAATGAAATTGCTGCGGGAACGCTGGATTAAAATGGGTTATCCGCCATTGCATATCCGTATGGGGATTTCGACCGGTTATTGCCATGTAGGGAATTATGGGGCAACGCATCGTATGGCCTATACCATTGTAGGGCGTGATGCCAACCTGGCAGCGCGTTTGCAAAGTGCAGCGGAAGTTGATGAAATCCTGATTTCGGAAGATACTCATAATTTGATCAAAGATGATTATCTTTGCGCACCGAAAAAGCCGATTTTCCTGAAAGGCATTAAAGCACCTGTAAGAACTTGGCAGGTCATGGAAAAATACGCGTCTCAGAAAGTTGAGTATCAGCGCTGGTTCGATTATGAATATAAGGGCTTTCATTTATTACTGAATCTGGATGAAGTGCAAAACTTTGAATATCCCGAGCTGATTCATGTGCTGGAAAAAATGATTAAACGTATTGAAACTCAGCAGAAAATGACCAATTCGCAAGGCATTGTCAAGCTGAAGCTGGAAGATGAAGTGATTGAACATATTTAGAATTGATCTAAATTAACTCAATCCAAATAAAAAATATTTGATTAAAACTGCTTATATTTAAATATAAAAAACCACGCCTGAGCGTGGTTTTTTATTTTAGCCTGCAACGAAAATCTTAGTGATTTTCTGACGCATGGTTAATGGTGTATTTTGGAATTTCAATTTCCAGATCTTCATCGTCCAGTTTAACCTGACAAGAAAGACGTGAATCAGGTTCTAAACCCCAGGCACGATCGAGTAAGTCAGCTTCAACATCATCCATTTCTTCCAGGCTGTCAAAACCTTTGCGTACCACTACATGGCAGGTGGTACACGCTGCTGACATATCGCAAGCATGTTCGATTTTAATGCCATTTTTTAGCAGGCTTTCGCAAAGATTGGCATTTTGTTCGACTTCAAACTCAGCACCTTCGGGGCAAATCTGCGCATGTGGAAGAACTTTAATACGTGGCATAGTCGTTACCTTAAATTAGTTTGAGTTTGACCAGTCGTCGAGTTTAGTGCCCTTAAGAGCTGCATCAATATGTTGATTCATACGTGCTGCTGCAAAAGCATCACTATGTATTTTAAGCTGTTCAACGGCAGATTCAATCGCTTTGATATCTGAACCCTGAAGCTGAGTTTCAAGTTGTGCTTGCGCAGTTTGCAGTGCTGCAAGTTGATCTTCAGTCAACAGACCGGCATCCGCTTTGAGTGCCTGAACCAGTGCTTCCAGCTCACGCTGTGCTTCCACTTTGGTTTCATTCAAATGACGAAGATTCTTATCTTCTTCAGCGAACTTATAACCGTCTAGCAACAGACGTTCAGTATCTTCACCCGATAAACCATAAGATGGTTTGATATCGATTTGAGCCGTCACGCCAGAGGTGGTTTCTTTGGCAGATACAGTCAGCAAGCCATCTGCATCGACCTGGAACGTCACTTCAATACGTGCCTGACCGGCAGTCATTGGTGGAATGCCATGCAGGACAAAACGCCCTAAACTACGGCAATGCTCAACCAGATCACGTTCACCTTGAACCACATGAATCAACATGGCAGTCTGGCCATCTTGATAAGTCGTAAATTCCTGACGACGAGCGACTGGAATCGCAGTATTACGCGAAATTAATCGTTCAACCAGTCCGCCCATGGTTTCAAGACCAAGAGACAGAGGCGTCACGTCTAATAGTAATGAGCCATCAGTTGAGTTGCCAATCAATTGGTTCGCAGTAATTGATGCGCCAATCGCAACCACTTCATCCGGATTAATAGTGCATAGTGGTTCTTGATTGAATACTTCACGCACGGCTTTTTGTACTGCATAAGAACGGGTTGAGCCACCGACCAAAACGACATTTTGAATGTCATCCAGTTCAAGCTTGGCATCACGCATCACACGCTTACATACGCTGATGGTCTTATCCAAAGCAACTTTAATGATCTCTTCAAATGTCGGACGGTCAAGCGTCAATACCTGATCAAGCAATTTGAGTTGAACTGAATCTGCATCAGACAAAGCTTCTTTGGCTTTACGTGCTGCAACCACAAAATGTGCATATTCTGCATCATTCAAGGTGTCAATATTCAGTTGTTTCTTGGCCCATTTCAGGATCAAACGATCTAGGTCATCACCACCGAGGGCAGTGTGGCCACCGGTTGCCAGAACTTCAAACACACCTTGACTAAAACGCAGAATCGAAACGTCAAAGGTACCACCACCCAAGTCGTAGATCACATAGTTGCGATCTGTACTTAAGTTGCTTTCCTGATCGAGACCATAAGCAACAGCAGCAGCGGTTGGCTCATTCAACAAACGTAAAACATTCAAGCCAGCAAGTTGAGCAGCATCACGGGTTGCCTGACGCTGTGCTTCATCAAAGTAGGCCGGAACAGTAATAACGGCACCATTGACCGGATTTTGCAGACTGGCTTCAGCGCGGTCTTTCAACTGCTTTAAAATTTCTGCAGAAATCTCAACCGGCGTCTTACGGCCTTGTGCGGTTTCAAAAGCCGGCATTTCATTCGCTTCACCAACCAACGCATAAGGATGCTGGAATTTGATGTCAGCTTTCGAGCGACCCATAAAACGTTTTACAGAAACGATGGTGTTTTTAGGGTCAGTAGTAATGAAAGGCGCAGCTTCATTGCCGTATTGAGTCTGTTGTTCTGCATAATGCACGATAGAAGGAAGTAGCACACGACCTTGTTCGTCATTAAGTACTTTGGCTTTACCTGAAAGAACCGTGGCAACCAAAGAGTGGGTGGTGCCTAAATCGATACCAATCGCAATGCGGTGTTCATGTGGTGCACTTGATTGACCTGGTTCTGCAATTTGCAAGAGAGCCATAGTGTTACATCCTTTGCACGTTAAATATTAAATACTAAAAATTAGAAATCATCATCAAGATCAAAGCTGTCATCGTCCAGGAAGCGGTCTTCCGCTTTGTCGATATCGGCCATGACTTTAACGAAGAAGCGTAGTTTGCGCACTGTATCGCGTGCTTCGGCCCAGTCTTCATCCGCATAATCAATTTTGAACTCGCGAACCAAGCCCTCAATCCATTGCTGGACTTCGACTTTCAGTGAAGTTAAATCTTCAGCAGAAGTTGCATCGTCAAGTTGTTCACGAATTTCCAGAGCGTCCTGCAAGAATTCAAAATCACTGATCGACTGATCTAAGTGATAATCCTGTTTCTTGAGAGACAGTAAATACGCTGCACGGCTATCGACCGCTGACAAGGTTTTAAATGCCTGATTGATATCACTTGATTTAATCACAGCCTGATCTTTGTCTTCAGCTTTATCTGGGTGATATTGTTGCTGCAACTTTAAAAATTCAGTCTTTAAAGCCGCTAAATCAATATCGAGTGCTACAGGAAGGTTGAACAACTCAAAATGATTCATGGGAGATGGGATCCGCGATTAATGTGCAAAAATAACTGTATAAATGCAATTAAAACAGTGTGAAACACACTGTTTTAATGTTAAAAAGAGAATAACTGCCGGGTTTATACAGTGAAGGATTCACCACAACCGCATTCGCCTTTTTTGTTGGGGTTGTTAAATTCGAAGCCTTCGTTCAAGCCGTTTTTAACATAGTCCATCTCCATACCTTCAAGATAAACCAGGCTTTTCGGGTCAACGAATACTTTAACCCCAAACTGCTCAAAGGCTTGGTCATGTGTATCGACTTCATCGACGAACTCGAGCACATAGGCCAGACCAGAACAGCCTGAAGTTTTCACACCAACGCGAATGCCTTCACCCTTACCGCGATTTTTTAAATAATTGCTGATATGAGTTGCAGCATTTTCAGTTAAATGGATCATGAAAACTCCGTTAAAATTTCAAAACGTGGAACAATTAAGCTTTAACTTTCTTGCTACGGTAGTCTTCTACAGCTGCTTTGATTGCATCTTCAGCAAGAACAGAGCAGTGTACTTTTACTGGTGGAAGTGCAAGTTCAGTTGCAATATCAATGTTCTTGATCGCTTGAGCTTGATCCAAAGTTTTACCTTTGAGCCATTCGGTCACAAGTGAACTTGATGCAATGGCAGAACCACAACCATAAGTTTTAAAACGTGCTTCTTCAATCACGCCTTCGTCGTTTACCTGAATCTGTAAACGCATCACGTCACCACATGCTGGCGCACCAACCATACCAGTACCAACGTTTTCAGCATTTTTGTCTAAAACGCCAACATTACGAGGGTTTTCGTAATGATCAATTACTTTTTCGCTATAAGCCATGTTGCTTCTCCAAACCTCGGGGTCAGCCTTAGTATTAAATATGGGGGTAAAAAAACTTTTCTCAATGAGATAGCAACGGATTTGTTACTATCTCAGGATGAAAATTAGTGCTCAGCCCACTCAACTTTAGAAAGGTCGATACCTTCCTTATACATATCCCAAAGCGGAGAAAGTTCACGTAACTTCTCAACAGCAGCTTTAGTGATAGTCAATACGTGATCGATATCTTCTTCAGTGGTGTACTTACCGAAGCTGAAGCGGATCGAACTGTGTGCAAGTTCGTCTGAAAGACCCAATGCACGAAGTACATAAGATGGTTCAAGTGTTGCAGATGTACATGCCGAACCTGAAGATACCGCAGCATCTTTCAATGCCATCATCAATGATTCGCCTTCAACGAAGTTGAAGCTAATGTTTAGATAGTTCGCTACGTTTTGTGTTGGATGGCCGTTCAGGAACACTTGTTCAAGACCTTGTAAGCCATTCCACAATTTGTCGCGAAGTACGCGTAAACGAGTCTGTTCAGCTTCCAGGTTTTTACCTGCAAGTTCAAATGCTTCACCCATACCGACAATCTGGTGAGTCGCAAGGGTACCTGAACGCATACCACGTTCATGACCGCCACCATGCATTTCAGCTTTAAGGCGTACACGTGGGCTACGACGTACAAACAGGGCGCCAATACCTTTAGGGCCATAGATTTTGTGCGCAGAGAAGCTCATCAAATCTACTTTTAAAGTTGAAAGATCAATTTCAACTTTACCCGCTGCCTGAGCTGCATCGACATGGAAGAAAATCTTGTTGGCGCGAGTGATTTCACCAATCGCTGCAACATCAGTCACAGTACCGATTTCATTGTTCACCATCATCAGGGAAACAAGAATTGTGTCTGGACGGATCGCTGCCTGTACCATTTCAGGCGTAATTAAACCGGTTTGAGGTTGAGGCTCAATATAGGTAATTTCAAAACCTTCAGACTCAAGCTCACGACAGGTATCTAAAACTGCCTTATGTTCGATTTTAGAGGTAACGATATGTTTACCTTTAGATGCATAGAAATGAGCCACACCTTTAAGCGCAAGGTTGTCTGACTCGGTTGCACCTGAAGTCCATACGATTTCACGTGGATCAGCTTTAATTAAATTCGCAACTTGTTCACGTGCATATTCAACTTTTTCTTCTGCTTGCCAACCATACGCGTGTGAACGAGATGCCGCATTACCAAAGGTACCATCGAATGTTAAGCATTCCATCATACGTTCAGCAACCTGAGGATCTACAGGAGTTGTAGCTGCATAATCAAGATAAATCGGACGTTTCATGTCAAATACCTGTAACCGATAAAAGGGCTGAATCTAAAGGTGCTGATTTTTGGCGTAATGACACAGTCTGGACGTTGTCACGTGCAACCAGATCAGCAAGCGAGATTTTTTCTAAATAATCGGCGATGTGATGGGAGAGTTCCTGCCATAAATCATGAGTCAAGCACATCGCGCCATTCTGGCAATTGCCTTTATGGTCACAGCGAGTCGCATCAACTGTTTCGTTTACAGCTTCAATAATTGCTAACACAGTAATTTCATCTGCATTACGTGCTAAATGGTAACCACCATTTGCGCCACGAACACTAGAAACTAAACCATGACGCTTGAGCTTCGCAAATAACTGCTCAAGATAAGCAACAGAAATAGTTTGACGTGCTGCAATTTCAGCGAGCGTTATCGTTTTTTCAGAAGGCTGCAAAGCTAGATCAAGTAGAGCAGTCACAGCGTAGCGACCGCGAGTGGTTAGGCGCATGATTCGATACACATGGTTAGACTAGATGTGTAGATTTTATGAATCCCGACTAAATTAGTCAAGTTATTTTTAGTAGACCTTAGTGGGATTTAATTTTTGGAGAATGAAAGATTTACATGCTCAGCCAATTATACACTAATAACATAATCAAAAGTACGCTGCTCAGGCCAAAAATGATATTAATACGCTTTTGACGGCGTTCGATCCGTTTCAGGCGGTTTTTATACTGTTTGACTTCCACTTGCAGGGTATTGATCTTGGAGCGCTGTTCTTCAATTTTCTTTAAAAGCGGTGCAATACGCTTTTTAGAAGCAATAATTTCCGCTTCATCCGTCGGCGCATCAGACAGCCAGTGTTTCCAGTCGGCTAGTACTTTTGGCAAGCTGAATACGGTTAACAGATCACGAAACTCATCTTTTAAAACCTGATTGCCATCAATGCGCATGCTGCGAATGCTACGACGATTGCCAAAAATGAAAATTTTAATCAGATCGGGAAGTGTAGTGCGCACATCCAGGTCGACAATGCGGCCCGGTGCTTTGTGGTCAAATAATAGTCCATTGGAGGTGAATTGCACATAAAAGTCGAAATATGGAATATAGCTATTGATTTTAATCGAGATGTTTTTATCTACAAACTTTTTGGCCTGTAATGCAACGACACGATCATGCTTGAGAATGAAAGTAAATATTGTCTCTAAAACAATTAACGTCATCGTAAGCAACAAATGCGGTTGATTTTGACTTTGTTGCGATTCGCTCATATACAACCAATCCTTACCTGAAATATAAAGTGAAAAAGCTTCCTGCTTGTGAAGAGATTTCAGGGTTAAATCAAATTAGACTTGAAATAAATTGCTTTGTAGAACAGTTTATCAAATCTATCAAGTACTAAATTTGCTATTATGCAGTGGTTTTGTAGAATAATTTATAATAATTGCGCAGAAAACAAACAGGAGCCGTGCACATGGACAAGTCAAAAACAGCACAAGACTCAGCTGAAGCTTCGAATGAGAAAATGCTGAAACCCAAGTCTAAATCTGCCTCGGAGCGCAAATCGGTTCTTGATTTTCGTAAATACACCAAACAGATCTGGTTGGCTGGACTCGGGGCATTTTCACGTGCAGAAGAAGAAGGCAATAAACTGTTTGACTCGCTGGTCAAGGTCGGGGAAGAACTTGAATCTAAAACTGCAGATATTGCCGATCAAACTGTAGAGAAGGTTTCAGAAAAAGCCAAAGAGTCGGTCACAGACACCAAAGACAAAGTGGAAAAATTAATCGACAACTCTGTTCATCACTCATTGAATCGTATAGGATTAGTCACACTGAAGGATGTACAGTATTTGGAACGTTTAATTCTCCAGTTGCATGCCAAGGTTGATCAGTTGACTGCGGAACAAGAAAAAATGAAAGAAGAATTGTCGAAAAAACTTAAATAAAATGACTTTATTTATTATTCAATGTTTTTTTCGCATATTTTTTGAAAAAAAAGAGGTTCTTAAGTATTGCGTTTATACCTAAAGCATTGCTATAAAGGCGTTATGGCATGTTAAACCAATTCTTGAACCTTAAATAAACGATATTAAGAGGACGTAATCTTCATGAATAAATCAGAATTAATTGATGCAATTGCAGAAAAAGGGGGATTATCTAAGGCTGACGCAGGTAAAGCTTTAGATGCTACAATTGCTTCTGTTACTGAAGCTTTAAAATCGGGTGATACAGTAACTTTAGTGGGTTTTGGTACTTTCGGTGTGAAAGAACGCGCTGCACGTACTGGCCGTAATCCACAAACTGGTGCTACTCTCGAGATCAAAGCAAGCAAAGTACCTAGCTTCAAAGCAGGTAAAGGCTTAAAAGACGCTGTAGCTTAAGCTTACCCAGCGACGAAACGCGCCTTCTTTGGCGCGTTTTTTATTGATAAATTTAATTGTGATGATTAACACATTCATTCAATGGGTATTTTCGGTTAAAATCCTTTGCAAATAAAATATTGGAATACTTATGGAAGCTTTTCGTAAAGTTATTAAGGGTTGGTTGGGCAAAGTCTTGCTCGTTCTGTTTTTGACCCCGTTAGCACTTGTAGGTATTGAAGGATATTTTAGCAGCGGAAACTCTGATGCGGCAAAATCAGTGAACGGGACTGAAATATCTCAAAAAGAATTAGAGTCACTGACCAAATCATTTAAAGAACAATATCTCAGTTATGCCAATGGGGATGAAACTTTACTGAATCAAAGCTTCATTGACCAAAAAGCCATGGATACTCTGGTTGCACGTACTTTATTGCTGCAACAGGCTGAAGAATTAGGGATCAGTCTGAGTGACCAGCAAATTGAACAGATGATTGCTCAGCAGCCTACTTTCCAGCAAGATGGAAAGTTCTCGAATGCTTTATATGAAAATTATCTAAAATCAATTGGCATGACCAATCGCGCTTTGATTGAAAGTTTACGTAAAGATCATGCGCTGAAGATGCTGTCATCGACTTTCCTGGATTATCCATTGGTAAGCCCAGTCGAAATGCAGCAGATTGCTGATTTACAAACTGAACAACGTCATATTCATATTTCCAGCATTAATCTGGATAGCTATAAAAAAGATGTCAAAGTGACGGATGCAGATATTGCTGCCTATTATGAAAAACACAAAACGCTATTCAAACAGCCGACCAGCGTAGATGTCGACTATTTGGTGTTAAAGCCAAGCGATATTCAGGTGCAGAGCTTAGCGGTTACAGATGCTGAGCTTCAGGAAGCGTACACGGCTTTTGTCGCGACACAAAAACAGGCAGTTAAACCAGATGTGAAGCATATTTTAATTACGGCGGACAGTCGTAGTGATGCTGAAGCGAAAAAACTGGCGACCGAGATTGCAGCCAAAATTAAAGCCGGTACCACTTTTGCTCAAGCTGCAGCACAATATTCTGAAGATCCTGAATCTAAGTCTAAAGGTGGTGCGCTTGCTGTCTATGAAGAAGGTGTATTTGGCACTGCATTTGACCAGACGGTTAATTCTTTAAAATCAGGTCAGGTTTCTGCACCGGTGAAAACAGATTATGGATACCACATTATTTCTGTGCAAACGCCAGATGTTGCGGTTCCTTCTTTTGAGTCACAAAAAGCACGTTTCTCTGAAGAAGCCTTGGCTGCTAAAAAATCCAATGCATTCTCTGATACGGTCAATACGCTAAATGATATGGTAGTAGGAAGTGATTCTCTGGATGTCGTTACACAGGAAGTTAAAGGTGTACAAGTCCAGAAAGCTCAAGGAGTGACACTTTCGACTCGTGATCCTGTGCTGAGCGATGCTAACCTCAAAGTCAAATTGTTTAATGATGATGTTAAAAATGGTGATCGTAATGCTTCATCAAGCATTCAGTTGGCCAATGGTGATGTAGCCTGGATTAAGGTGCGTAATTATCATGCAGCTGGCGAACAAACACTGGCAGAAGCAAAACCGCGTGTTAAAGCTCAGTTGATTGAAGACAAAGCAGCTGCTTTGGCAAAAGCAAAAATTCAGAAAGCTTTGGATGAGTTCAAAACCAAACCGGCTGCGGCAGTGGCGAAAGGTGATTTGATCTTTGAAGATGCTGGTGTTTACACACGTGCTGAAGGTTTACTAAAACGTGATGTACAGCGTGCGGCCTTTAGTCTTCCGACACCAAAAGCAGGCCATTGGTCAGTGACTACAGCGAAAATGCCAAATGAGCTGGTTGTGGTTGCCGTATCAGAAGTGAAGAAAAATCCGGTGGATGTGTTGAGTGCAGAACAACGCAGTGAGTTGGTGAAGTTATATCAACAACTTCGTGGTCAGCAAGAATTTGATGACTATACGCGTTACCTGAAGTCTCAGGCAAAAATCAAATAAAATTGTTGTATAAAAAACCAGCCTGCGGGCTGGTTTTTTATTTTCTAGGCAAATAATGGTTTAAGCACGAATAATCAGTTCATAACCGGTATATTTGCGCATATTAATTACGCCAGTATCCAGAATTAAATACTGACCCTTGATGCCTTGTAATTTTCCACGAATCACAGGAGTTTTATCCAGATTATGCGATTTAATCTTTTCTGGATATTGTTCTACCGGATAAATAAACTCTCGTGCGAACTCATCGTCAAGCACTTCAATATTTTCATTAAATTCTAGATTCTGATTAAATTCTTCACGAATGCTTTGAATTTTAGGCGCGAATTCTTCTAAAAGTTGTTCACGCACTTCAATCAGATTCAATGGTTCTGCTTCACCTTTGAGTAGCTTGCGCCAGTCAGTCTTATCAGCAACCTGAGTACCAAACATGACCTCAAGCTTTCCAGAAAGACGACGTGAGCCCACTTTCATAATCGGCAGGGCTTGGGTCGCGCCCTGATCAAGCCAGCGGGTCGGCATTTGGCTGGTACGGGTAATACCGACCTTTAATGCGCTAGAATTGGCCAAATAGACAATATGTGGCTGAAAGCAGACATTCTGTGCAAACTCATCTTCGCGGCAAGTGCCCAAATGATAATGGCACGTCTCTGGTTTCATGATGCACATATCACATGAAGCATTGGTTTTAAAACATTTAAAACAGTGACCTTGCGAAAATGATTTGGAAGTTTTGTTGCCACAAGACACGCAGTAAATATTACCGGTCCATTCAATCTCGATTTCTTGGCCTAAATTAAACGGAAGATCAATTTCTGCACGATCTAAAATTAATTTATATTCAACATTTGCCCGCTGTATCTGTTGATCAGTTACACTAAGGTCCTTGAGGCCGACGTGCATTTTATGACAAATGCCCTGAAGTTCCATAAAAATTACTCACTTAAATCATAAGGATGCAGTTATGGCTGAGCAGAATGTCATTACTTCGATGCTAGACGATTTCGCACAGGAACAGCCAATTCATACTGCTATTTGTATTGGGCAGGACTTGAGCCAAGTCCAGTTTCAGCCAGTTATTCAATGGTCCTATTTTAGCGTATCTGACTTTTTAAATCTGCCTTTTCAGCAACGTTATGACTTGGCTGTGGTGATGCTGGATACTGTAGAAACAGAACATTTGTCTGAACAGATCATGAGTCAAATTCTGGTGAAATTACGTGATTTGTTTGCCAAACGGCTAGTGGTGATCAGCCGGATGCAAAATGAAAAGTTATTGAGAGCTTTAGGATTTACCCAGCTGATTGACAAAACTATACATGAGGCCGATTTTGCGCTGTGGCAGTTTAATATTTTAACCTATAAGCACGTGCCAGACTGGTTTAACTCCAAATTTTGGGCCAATCCGGAAAACTGGGATAAATTTCGCTGGTAAGCTAAAAACTAGCTTAACCAAGATTGCAAATATTAACACAATCTTGCCTAGACAATATGAGGGCAGGCCGTATTCTGTAATTAAGATGCACATAGGATATAGGACATGACAAACCTGAGTAGTATTGTGGAAATATTAGCAAAGCAGGCATTGGGTGGTGGACAGTTGCAGCAAAAGTCCTCACAACAAGGTGGCTTGGCAGATATCCTGGGGTCTGTGCTAGGGCATTTAAACCAGTCAAATTCTCAGCAAAATCAAAATACTCAAAACCAGCAAAATCAAACCGGCCAGCAGACTCGACAAAATGGTCTGGGGGCAATTTTAGGTTCAGTACTAAGTCAGTTCGGTGGTAGTGGTACTCAAGGTACTGCTCAGTCTCGTTCAGGATTGGGTGGTTCTACTGGTAAAACCTTATTGATTGCAGTACTGCCTTTAGTGCTGGCCTGGATTCAAAAACAGGGCGGTTTACAGGGTGCATTAGACAAGCTCAAAGGACAGGGGCTCAATAGCCAGGTCGATGATTGGGTGTCGACCGGCCCCGGTGAAAATGCCAATGTCGATCCGCAGCAGGTGCAAAACCTGTTTGATGATCAGGAAGTTGAAGCAGTTGCACAACAAACCCATGCACCGAAACAGGATGTTTATAGTGCGATTTCACAGGTCTTGCCGCAGATTATTGATTCGCTTACTCCACAAGGTGAGCAGACCAGTAAGCAAGAAGCCAATAATGATATTCAAAATGTATTGAATATGGTTTCAGGACTTCTTAAAAAATAAATCTAAACATTAAAAAAATCCCGATATCTGTCGGGATTTTTTAATAACTATTAAATGATTTAGAATTTAATCTAGATTCATGCTAAACAGCTGATTAGATTTACAAATTTTCTTGGCAACATAATGAGATTTTCTCATGCGAATCAGGATAATCTGCGACTGAAACCCGAGTTCACCAAACTCAGGTTCTACCTGTACATAATGTAGTTGTCCATACTCATCCCGTACCCGTGCTTGAGCAGAAAAACCGGGACGGGCATTGCCACTGGAAATCGTCGCCAGACGACCAAGTAGATTGACATTGTTCTTTTTATATTTAGGGGGAATGACCTGATCCAGACAGTGAATCATAAAAATAGTAAAAAAAGTCGCAATGATCAAAGCTGGAATAATCAGATAATAGGCAGGCAGAAATTTAAATTCCTGAGAATAGATCAGGAACTGTAAAACATAGCCGGCAAAGCTAAAATTCATCAGGAAGAAAAACACAATCAAAGTTTTGGAGAATTTGACGTTTAGTAGATCCATCTGCTGAAAGTCATAAGGTGAAATTTTTTGCAGAAACTTGCTGGGTCTGAGTCCAAAATAGAAACCAATGGTTTTCACCACACCAAACAGAATAATCGCCAATAAACTCAGATGAAAAGGCATCAGGTTATAGTCTAGAAAAAATGCAGGCATGGTGAAGTCCGTTTTCGTCTTATTCTGAGAGGTAAATTCCACCATCAGAATGCACGGTAATCTCTACTTTTTCAAGTGCTTGACCTTGGCAAGGCCCAGAAATGCATTCACCGCTTTCTACCAGAAACAAGGCGCCATGCGTGGAGCATTCAATAAATTCCTGATCACGATCCAAAAACTGGTTTTCCAGAAATTCCAGTTCAACCTGCAAATGCGGACACAGGTTTTGATAGGCATAGAAGGCACCGTCACGCTGTGTGATAAAGATATTGTCTCCATCAGGAAGCTCAAAAGAGCGTGCTTCGCGCTCTGGAACGTCTTCGGTCATGCAGATTTTAAACATTAAGCACATTCCTTTTGAAAGTCTTGTAATAATGCCGCATAGTCTTCAACTGCCAGGCGCGGACCAAATTGTGAAACCACTTGGCTCGAAATGAGAATCGCCAGTTCAGCCGCAGCTTGAAGACCCAAATTAGCATTCAATCCGTACAGGAAAGCCCCGGCAAAAGCATCACCGGCACCGTTGGCATCTACTGCAGGCACTTTACGGCCAGGAACAGTAAATGTATTTTGATAATCCGAAATCAGTGCGCCTTCAGCTGACAATGTAATGACAACGTGCTGACTGATTGTTTTTAATTTAAGCAGGGCTGCCTCAAGATTATCTGTTTCTGTATACATCAGCGCTTCTTGCTGGTTACATAACAGCAAGTCTACACCATCTGCAATCATTTCATCCAAACCGGCACGCGCGTATTGCACCATGGCAGGATCAGATAAAGTTAGGGCAATTTTAACGCCATTGGCACGGGCAATATCACGTGCTTGTTGTACGGCATGACGTGCTGTGTCAGAAGTTGATAAATAACCTTCGAGATATAGCCATTTCGCGCTATTTAGTGCGCTGAAATCAATTTGTTGATCAGTCAGTTCGGCCGTAATACCCAGATAGGTATGCATGGTACGTTCAGAATCAGGGCTGACCAGAACCATACATGTCCCTGTTACGCCTTCACTGATCGATTGGGTGGTGGTCTTAATACCTGCATCATTCAAACCCTTCAGGTAGATGTGCCCCAGTTCGTCATTTCCGACCCGACAGCCATAAAATGCAGAACCACCGAGCGCAGAAAATGCCACGGTAGTGTTGGCTGCTGAACCGCCTGAAGCCTGACCCTTATACACTTGAGTCGCTTGAAGATTTTGATAAAGAGTGGCCTGAGTCTCACCATCTGCAAGTTGCATGGTGCCTTTTTGCAAGTGATGTGCAGTTAAAAAGTCATCAGAAACTTTAAATTCTTGGTCAATCAGCGCATTACCAATCGCAAAAAGATCAACAGTTGCCATGTTCAAATATCACATTAAAAATGAAAGTCCTAAGTTTACACGATTGCTTGGGATTGCTGTAGTTTGCTGAATCATTTTCAAATACTTTTCAAAAATGCTGTATTTTGTTCAGCAGCTATCTTTGGTCTAAAAACTGACTTATTTTTGTGCACTACGGCGCTGCAGCATTGATTTAAGGATCACATTTTATTTATAAAGAGATATCGCTCCTGGCATGATACTTTAAGTCGCTTGGCAACTGTCATTCTCCACAACAATTTCAAATAGTGTGCGTATATGAATATTAAAATTGTAACAGCCGAACAACTCCCGGATCAGATCGAAACACTGGCAACTCTGGCACGTAAAGAAGGCTATAATTTGGTAGATAAGTTAATAGAAGAATATCGCACCGGGAAAAACTGCTTTAGCCACGCCAATGAATATCTGGTGGTGGCGCATGATGGCAAGAAATTGGTTGCCTGTGGCGGCTTAAACCAGCAATTGGGAGATAACGGCATTGAAGACCGCATTGGTCGTGTACGCCGTTTCTATGTGCATCCGAAATATCGTCAGCATGGCGTAGGCAAACAGCTTTTGGCTTACCTGGAGCAATTGGCACGTCCGCATTATTCAGCTTTGTGCCTGCAAACAGATACCCGACTGGCCGCCAGTTTTTATCAAAAGCAGAATTATGTATTTGTGGAAAACAATCCAAGCTATAACTATTTTAAATATCTGATTTCTTAAGCTTGTAAATACTCATCTAGAGGCAGGAAGTAAATTTGATGATTTAATTTTCAAATGATCAAGTTTACTTAATTCGATCAAAATCCTCGGTTTTCAACGTGAATAATTCAGATAACTAAAGCTATAATGCGCTTAGTTATTTTAATTAAAGCATTAGGAGATCGCATGACTGTAGATGTCACTGAAACCATTTCTCAAACTGTACATCCTGCGTTTCAGTTGGTACGTCAACAACATGTTGAAGCTTTAGACATTTTCGTGTCTGAATATAAACATAAAGTGACTGGCGCCACACATTATCATCTGGCGACCAATCACGACGAAAATGTCTTTCTGGTGGCGTTTCGTACCCAGCCGATGGATTCTAAAGGCGAAGCACATATTCTGGAACATACTGCGCTGTGTGGTTCAGAAAAATTCCCGGTGCGTGATCCATTCTTCCTGATGATTCGCCGTTCACTGAATACTTTCATGAATGCCTTTACTGCGGCGGACTGGACTGCGTACCCATTTGCGACGCAGAACAGCAAGGATTTCCAGAACCTGCTTGAAGTGTATATGGATGCAGCATTTGCTGCGAACCTCAATCCACTAGATTTTGCCCAGGAAGGCATTCGCATTGAGCTGGAAAATGGCGAGCCTGTCTATAAAGGCGTAGTTTTTAATGAAATGAAAGGTGCGATGAGTTCGCCTTCAGACCAGCTGTATCACACGCTGGCGCATCATTTATATCCGCATACCACCTATCATTATAATTCTGGTGGTGATCCTAAAGATATTCCTGACCTGACTTACCAGGAGTTAGTTGATTTCTATAAGTCACATTACCATCCAAGTAATGCAGTCTTCATGACCTTTGGCAATAAAACAGCATTCGAACTGCAAGAGCAGTTTGAAAATCTGGCATTGTCCAAATTTGAAAAAGGTCAGACGCTGTATCCAACACCTGAAACCCGTTTGACTGCACCATTGACGGTGACAGACAGCTATGCTGTTGATGCTGAAGACCTGCAGGACAAGACCTATCATGTGCTGTCATGGTTATTGCCAGAAGCCAGTGACATTAAACTGCGTTTAGGTATGCGTTTAGTTGAAGGTATCTTGTTAGAAGATTCAGCATCACCACTGCGTCATTATCTGGAAACGTGTGGTTATGCTGATGCAACAGGTCCATTCATGGGCGTGGATGATTCTAATTTTGAAATGACTTTCTACTGTGCGGTACAGGGTTCAAATCCTGAACATGCAGAAGAATTTAAAAATGGTGTGTTTAAGGTTCTGGAAGATGTTGCCTCTAAACCAGTTGATCAGAGCATGGTCGATGCGATCCTGCATCAAATTGAATTGCATCAGCGTGAAATCAATGGCGATGGTACGCCGTATGGTTTGAGCTTGATTCTGAGCGGTCTGGGTAGCGCGATTCATCATCGTGATCCGGTCGAAGTTTGGGATGTGGACTCTGCGATTGCCGCAGTCAAAGAAGAGCTGCAAGATCCGATGTGGTTATCCAATCTGATCAAAGAGCATCTGCTGGATAATCCACATCGTGTCCAATTGACACTGGTTCCGGATGCGACTAAATCTGCTAAAGAAGCAGCGGATGAAAAAGCGCGTTTGGCTGAAATTGGCAAGAATCTGACTGAAGAACAGAAAGCTGAAATTATTGCGCAGACTGAAGCATTGAATGTGCGTCAGGACACGCCGGATGACTTGAATTTATTGCCGAAAGTCGGTCTGGAAGATGTCCCTGCGGAATTGCAAATTGTTCAAGGCCAGTTGCGTGAGATTATCTGTAACCGTGTTGATACGCCGTTGAACCTGTATCATGCCGGCACCAATGGGATTTATTATCAACAGGTTCTGGTCAATATTCCGGATGAAGTGGTGCAGTCGCCTTACTTTAACCTACTGTCGATCCTGATGGGTGAAGTCGGTGCGGGTGAGTATGATTATCTTGAGTTCCAGCAACTGCAAACAGCGGTAAGTGGCGGTCTGGGCATGGGCGCATCTTTGCGTTCTAAAGTCGATGACAAAAACAAGATTACTGCCTGGTTGACGCTAACGACCAAATCTTTGGTGAATCATCTCGATGCGATCCGTCTGTTAAAGATTGGTTTTGAACAGCTTCGTTTTGATGAAAAAGACCGTATTATCGAGCTGTTACAACAGCGTAAAACGCGCTGGCAGTCACGTATTTCCGGTTCTGGACATAGCTATGCAATGCAAACGGCTTCACGCCAGCATAGTGCATTGGCTTTGCGTGATTATCACAATACCGGTTTGGGTGCATTGAACTGGCTGATCGAACTGGTGTCTAAGATCGAAAAAGATCCGGCTGAATATGATCTTCTGATTGATGAATTAAAACGGATTCATCGGGTCTTGTTGCAAGCACCAAAGCAATTCCTGTTAGTCTGTGAAGAGCCGCAGTCTGAGCATCTGATCGAAGAAATTCAGAATGTCTGGGATAAACTTGAAGTTGATTCTGCACCAGTTTCATTAACTCAAGTCGAAAAAGTAACCCATGACCAGCACGAAGCCTGGTTGATTCAAGCCAATGTCCAGTTCTGTGCGGCTGCTTATCCTGCTGTTGAAGTTTCACACCCTGATGCTGCTGCATTGATGGTGCTGGCAGGTTATTTGCGTAATGGCTTCCTGCACAGCGCCATTCGTGAAAAAGGCGGTGCCTATGGCGGTGGTGCGAGCTATGACGGCAATGCCTGTTCATTCCGTTTCTATAGCTACCGTGACCCACGTCTGGCAGAAACTTTCCAGGATTTTGATGCCAGTATCCAGTGGTTACTCAATGCACCACAACAGCCGCATCAACTGGAAGAAGCCATTCTGGGTCTGATCGCCAGTATGGATAAACCGGGTTCACCGGCAGGCGAAGCCATTACTGCATGTTATTCTTACTTGCATCAACGTACACCAGCGTTCCGTAAAAAATTACGTGAACGTTTATTGAATGTCACACTGGATGATTTGCAGCGTGTTGCACAGACCTATCTGGTCGAGCAGCAGGCGACGAAAGCCGTTGTGGCACCAGTGGCAAAACGTGAAATGCTGGAGCAGCTTGGTTTTGTAATTCAACAAGTTCTATAAATAAAAAAAAGAGGATAAGGGATGGCGCTTAATTCGTTTAAGCGCTCAACTCTACAGCTGAGCGTGTTGCTGGGCTGTGCAGTTGGGACGCAAGTGAATGCGGAAGAAACAGTAGTCAACAGTCCCACGCCGGCAACGGCTGAAGCCTGTGCTGCACTGGAAATTAGTGCAGAGCGTCTGGCCTGTTATGATACTTTATTTAAAATTCCGGTCACTGATAAGCCTGCAATCGTTTCTGAGCGTCGTGCAGCAGCAGAAATTGCGCCTGAACCCGATAATTTAAAAGCGAAAATTGGTCAAACCGTTTCCAATATTTATGCTTCTGAAGGATCAAAGCTAACGCCGAATCTGTCTTTGCTGGATAGCCGCTGGGAACTCTCTCCAGAAAGTAAATTAGGCACCTGGAACATTCGTTCTTATCAGCCAGTGTATTTGATGCCAGGTTTCTGGACATCAAAGAAAAATGAATTCCCTCAAAGTGAAAATCCAGAAAACACAGTGAAGGAAGACCAAAATCTTACCTCAACCGAAGCAAAGTTTCAGTTGTCTTTAAAGACCAAGGCGGTTGAAAATATCTTGGGAGATAATGGCGATCTCTGGCTTGGTTATACCCAATCTTCACGTTGGCAGGTGTATAACTCGGAAGAATCACGTCCGTTTCGTGAAACCAACTATGAACCCGAAGCCAGTTTAATCTTCCGTACCAACTATGATCTTTTAGGTCTTAACTGGCGTATGTTGGGATTGACCATTAATCATCAGTCCAATGGCCGTTCTGATCCGTTATCACGTAGCTGGAACCGGGTGATGCTGAATCTCGGTTTTGAAAAAGACAATTTTGCCTTGATGGTTCGTCCTTGGTATCGCTTTGAAGAGAAGCGAGAAGATGATAACAATCCAGAAATCAAAAACTATATCGGCCGTGGAGACATGACCGCATTTTATCGTTATAAGGAGCATGATTTTTCATTAATGCTGCGACATACCTTAAAAGGTGGAGATGAAAATCGTGGAGCCGTACAGTTCGATTGGTCATTCCCGATCAGTGGGCGTTTGCGTGGCCAATTCCAGCTATTTGATGGCTACGGAGAAAGTCTGATTGATTATAATCACCGTGCCACGTATATCGGTTTAGGTGTCTCATTGATGAACTGGTTCTAAGATTCCAAGTTTCATGACCTTATAATGAAAATAAAAAACCATGCCGATGCATGGTTTTTTCTAGGTAAATTAACCAATCTGGATTTCTGAAGGCGGATGTTTGAGACGACTCTTTTTGGGAGTCGCAATAAAATAAGCAAGCGTCAGTGGCCCTAGACGCCCTGCGAACATTAACAGCATCAGAATGATCAAACTGGCAGGTTGTAGCTCCTCAGTTACCCCTCGGGACAAACCGACGGTACAGGCCGCAGACACGGCTTCAAACAACAGATCCAGAAAATCCTGCTCAGGTTCCAGGATTAATAAGCTCATAAAACCCATCATGATCAACGCTGCAGTAATACACACGACGGCCAATGCTTTAAACGTAGTTTTTTCAGGAATAGAGTGATTAAACAGCCGGATCTCATCTTCGCGTCTTAAAAAACTGATTACGCTGATCACCACAATAATAAACGTACCAACTTTAATTCCACCCGCCGTACTTAAGGAACCGCCACCAATAAACATTAAAAAAATGGTGACTAGACTTGAGGCATCGCTCATCTGGTCCATAGGCAGACTATAAAAACCTGAAGAGCGGGGAACAGTGGCATGGAACCAGGCATTGAGCGCCTGATCACCTACGCTCATCAGCGCTAGAGTTTGTGGATTAGACGCTTCGAGTAACCAGAGCACAATAAAAGCACTCAGGTTAAGGCCCATAATCGTAGTCAGAATCAGCTTGCTATTCGGGCTAAGCTTGCGCCAGTTTTTATTCTGTTTTACATCCATCAGAACCAGAAAACCGATCCCGCCAATGATATACAGCATGCTGATCGTAAAGGTCACGAAATACTGGCCGGAAAAGCTCATCAAGCTATTGGGGAAAAGGGAAAATCCGCCATTATTAAACGCAGAAACACTATAGAAAGCTGCATAAAACAGCGCTTCACCAAAAGGATAATCTTCCAGCCAGGCTAAGGTTAAAATCAGGGTGCCAATCGCTTCGAAAAACAGAGAATATAGGAATACTGCTTTAATGGTAAAACTGACTTTCTTTAAACTGGTCTGGCCAATAGATTCCTGTGCCATCACTTGCTGTCTTAAACCAAGTTTAGGTGACAGGCTCATGAAGGCGAGTATGGCAAAGGTCATAAAGCCGAGGCCACCACATTGCAGCAGGAACATAATTACGATCTGCCCAAAGGGTGTATATGCTTCACCAACATTGACCACAGATAGTCCGGTAATCGTCACTGCAGAAGTCGCTGTAAAAATCGCCTCTAACCAGCTGATTTCAGTTTGATGGGCAAAGGGCAGCATCAGTAATAAAGAGCCAATAAAAATCAGTCCGAGAAAACCTAAGGCGAGCAGACTCGGTGGACTGAGATTGACAATCCTGTTCTGGTTTAAATTTGAGCTTTTCATATGGCCTTAAAATGCTTGGACAAACGGCGTAGAGGGTCCAGCAATCCTTCGACCACCAGAATGTCACCTTCCTTAAGTAACAGCTCAAGATCTACGATATGCTGTATTTCAGGGCCGCGTTTATGCAAAAGAACTTTAATTTCGGGAACTTGGTTCATTAACTGGTGTAAAGGAGTGTCATGATGATCGGCATGAATCTCGATCTTGACAATATAGTGATCATCTTCAAGTGACATATAACGGCTAACCATCGGGTAGCTGAGTGATTGTGCCACACGGACGCCCATATCTTCTTCTGGGTGAATAATTTTTTCGACGTTCAGATGGGTCAAAATCATATGGTGGGCTTTGGATTTGGCTTTGGCCCAAATTTTCTTTACACCCATATTTTTCAGATGCAGTACACACAGAATGCTGGCTTCAATATCTTCACCAATTGCGACTACGACCGCTTCACAGCGCTGGATATCCAGTTCATCCAGGACATGCTCATCGGTTGCATCGGCAATGACCGCATGGGTGAGCTGATCGGAAATATTTTCCACATATTTTTTATCGAGATCGATTCCAATCACATCATGTTTCAGGCTGATCAGTTGAGTCGCCACTGTTGCACCGAAGCTGCCCAGCCCAATGACTGCAAATAATGCCATGCATATTTCCTTAAATCTTTTTATTTCAAATCAGTTCATGTCTAAGTATGTATCTTAAAGATTTTTATAGTTTTCAGCTATCTGGCCTTACATAAATACTTCATACATTTTCATTCAGCCGGACATAAAAAAACCGCCTCGAAAGGCGGTTTACAACAAACTGATTATTTTAAGAAACGCTGATAACCCAGGTTATTGGTGATTTCTTCATATGGATAAGTAATATTTTCCAATGTCTCAATCAAACCATCTGGATTTTGCTGTGCATCTTCTGCCTCCAGACCGACCAGTACGCGACCTTCTGCAGCGCCGTGGTTACGGTAATGGAACAGGGTGATGTTATGCGTTGGGCCAAGACGTTCCAGGAACATTAGCAGGGCACCTGGACGCTCCGGGAATTCCACTCGGAACAGGCGTTCATTTTCAATATCGGCATGACCACCGATCAGGTAACGGATATGCAGTTTGGCCACTTCGTCATCAGACAGATCATCAACGTCATATTGGAATTTTAAGGTTTCATAAATTTCCTGACGTTCTTTCTCGCCATTTTTCAGACTAATACCGACAAAGACCTGTGCCGCAGAAGCATCACTGGCACGATAGTTAAATTCAGTGATATTACGGCCTTGTAATGCACGGCAGAAACTCAGGAATGAACCTTTCTGTTCTGGAATCGTCACGGCAAAAATCGCTTCTTTGCGTTCACCCAATTCAGTACGTTCAGCGATATAGCGTAAACGGTCGAAGTTCATATTGGCGCCGCAGACAATCGACACCATGTTCTTCCCTTCGATGCCATGTTCAGCCACGTATTTTTTAATACCTGCCAGAGCCATTGCACCAGATGGTTCGACAATGCTACGGCATTCGTCATAAGTGTCTTTAATCGCTGCACAGACTTCATCCGTATTCACCAGCACCACATTCGGTTCAACGATCGGGCCTGAATTGTCCGACTTTTGCAGACGAATCACATCAAATGGTTTTTCACCAATTTGGGCTACCGCCGTGCCATCAGCAAACAAGCCCACAGATGGAAGAATGACACGCTCATTGGCTTCTAAAGCAGCTTTTAAACAGGCAGATTCGTCGTATTCAACTGGAATGACTTTAACGTGTGGTGCGACATCACCTAAATACGCTGCAACACCTGCGATCAGGCCACCACCACCAACTGCGACAAACACATAGTCGACATCACGCCATTGACGCAGAATTTCATTGGCAATCGTGCCTTGGCCAGCAATCACCAGTTCATCATCATAAGGCGGAATGAAAGTCATCCCATCTTCCTGGGCACGTTGAATCGCATATTTATTGGCAACATCAAATGAATCACCATGCAAAACCACTTCGCCACCCAGACGTTTAACCGCCTGTACCTTGATATCAGGTGTGGTTTTAGGCATCACAATAATCGCGCGAATACCCAGCTTTTTCCCTGAGAGTGCCACGCCCTGTGCATGGTTGCCCGCTGAAGCAGTAATAACGCCACGTTCCATTTGTGATTTCGGTAGTTGACTAATACGGTTATAGGCACCGCGTAGTTTGAATGAAAAAACCGGTTGTAAATCTTCACGTTTAAAGCGGATGTTATTATTGAGTCGTTCGCTAATTCGTGGCGCTGCTTCGAGTGGAGTTTCGATTGCAACATCGTAGACCGTTGCTTGTAAAATTTGTCGAACCAAACGAGACAGCATGTTAATTTTCCATCTAACAGTTTAAAATAGGGGCTTATTGTAACAAACCACACGGCTTTGCGGTTTAAAAAAGCTGCAAAAGTCCAAAATAGTTGAGTGAAGCCATGAGTCTATATGCAACCCAAGATGAGAAAAAACAAGCAGCAGCTAAAGCCGCTTTAAAACACTTGCCAAAAGGGGGCATTTTAGGCGTAGGTACAGGCAGTACTGTAAACTTTTTAATTGACTTATTACCTGAGCTGCAATTGGAAGCTGCGGTAGCCAGTTCAGAAGCAACTGCACAGCGCTTAAAAAAGCTCGGTATTGAAGTAGTGGATATGAACTCTGTCAGTGGTCTGGATGCTTATGTTGATGGCGCAGATGAAATTGATCGTCATATGCATATGATCAAAGGTGGCGGCGCAGCGCTCACACGTGAAAAAATTGTTGCCTCTATCGCGAAAAAATTCGTGTGTATCGTTGATGATTCAAAATGGGTGGGACAATTGGGCCGTGAATTCCCGCTTCCGGTAGAAGTGATTCCAATGGCGCGTTCTGCTGTTGCGCGTAAAATTGTATCTTTAGGTGGCGATCCTGCTTATCGTGAAGGTGTGGTAACTGACAACGGTAACGTGATTTTAGATGTATATAACCTCAATATTCTGAATGCGCTTGAACTGGAAAAAACCTTAAACGATATTCCGGGCGTGGTGTGTAACGGTATCTTTGCGATCAACAAAGCAGATATCGCAATTGTCGCGACGGATAACGGAATTGAAGAGCGTACAGCGGTTTAATTTTAAAATCTCCCCAAATCCTGAACAGAAGTTAAAGTACTGCTTTAACTTTTGTGCAAGAAAAGCCTCATTTTAGATTTTTTAAGAGGGGCTTTTCTCCCTCCTTAATAAGGGTGAGTAGCACTGCTACGCAAGGGGGAGGATTAAAAAAATGATTAAATATAAAAAATGACCTTATCCGACCTACCCGAAATTCAAATCACCCGAAATGTCCGTTCAACACGGTTACGTTTGCGTGTCGATGCAACACAGATTCGCCTTACAGCACCGGTTTTTTGCAGCAAAAAACAGATACAGCATTTTATTGAACAATCTGAAAGCTGGCTGATTAAAACCTGGCAATCCCAGCAGGAAAAAATCGAAAATATTGACCGGACGCTACCGAGTGAGCTGCGGTTATTCAATCTAAAAGCAGCAGTAAAAATTTCTTATCACAGCCAGAAAAACAACTTTATTTTTGATCATGAAGATCTACAGCTTTGGATCAGTGACCGACATCCTGAAGAATATTTAAAAACTTTCGTGATTGCCTACGCAAAAGAACAGCTTCCTTCATATTTAAATCTCGTCTCCCAGCAATGTCATTTGCCTTTTAAAAACTGCAACATTAGACATCCCAAAACCCGATGGGGCAGTTGTTCTGCCAAACATGACATTATGTTGAACAGCGCGCTGGTATTATTTCCTGAACAAGTCGCGCGTTATGTCGCTGTCCATGAACTGGTACATACAAAGCATTTTGATCATAGTCCACGGTTTTGGGCAGAAGTTGCCAAGCATGATCAGCATTTCCAGCAGCATCGTATAACGCTGAAAAATACGCCGTTGCCATATTGGTGGGGTGCCTAAAAGCATAATTAATAAGTCCATATAACTCTATTAAAATAGCCTAAGCAATCTATGCATTTAATCCTCTAAACCGGCCTTATCCTACTGATCAATTAAAAAACCAGCAAACCCCAGTGAAATGGTTTAGAAAACCTCAACTTCCTGTCATACTAGGCCTTATAAAGGAAACATTTATTTGAGGTAATCATCGTGATTTCAGTGGGTATTGTGGGTGGTACGGGTTATACAGGCGTTGAACTTTTACGTCTTTTGCTACGACATTCAGATGTAAATGTAACAGCACTGACATCACGTACTGAAGCAGGTCGTCGTGTAGATGACATGTTCCCAAGCTTGCGCGGGCATACCGATCTTAAATTTTCCGATTTAAGTCTGGATTTATTAAAATCATGCGATGTGGTGTTCTTTGCAACACCGCATGGTGTCGCAATGAAACATGCCGAAGAGCTGGTCGCTGCAAATACCAAAGTGATCGACCTAGCTGCCGATTTCCGTTTACAAGATCTTGCACAGTTTGAAAAATGGTATGGCATGCAACATGCATGTCCAGAACTGTTAAAAGATTCTGTTTACGGTTTATCTGAATTGAATCGTGAAGACATTAAAAAAGCCAATGTGATCGGGAATCCGGGGTGTTATCCAACCACAGTTCAGTTAGGTCTGGCGCCAGTTTTAAAAGCGGCTGAAGTATTGGTGAAACCTGAAAGCATTATTATCGATGCCAAGTCGGGTGTATCAGGTGCAGGTCGTAAAGCTAGTCTGGGCATGATTTATTCTGAAAATGCTGATAACTTTAAGGCCTATGGTGTAGCGGGTCATCGCCATCATCCTGAAATTGTCGAAGCACTGGAAAATATTTCAGGTCAAAAAAATGTGTTTGATCATATTTTATTTGTACCGCATTTGGTGCCAATGATCCGTGGTATGTTGTCGACCATCTATATCGATTTAACTGAAGCAGGCCAAGCAGCAGATTTACAAGCGCTATATGAGCAGTTCTATGCCAATGAAGCATTTGTCGATGTTATGCCGGCGGGTAGCTCACCCGAAACCCGTTCAGTGCGTGGAGCGAATCAGTTGCGTATTGCCTTGTATAAGCCACAACCAACAAAACTGGTGATCCTGGTTGCACAAGACAATTTGGTAAAAGGCGCAGCAGGTCAGGCTGTGCAAAACATGAACCTGATGTTTGGTTTTGCTGAAGATGCTGGCTTAAATAATATTGGTTTATTACCATAAAAAACGTATTAGAACTTCACACACATTTAGATTTGCATTTAAATGTGTGTCTTGATTAAAGCAAACAAGAGATCAAAATGCCGAATAACGAGTCAAATACGACGCTTCCTCAGGAACCCGGTACTAAGAAACCATTCATGAAAGGCAATACGCCCTTAGCCATTGGTGCGGCTGTATTGATCTTAAGCAGTGGCGTACTCGGATATACCGTAGGACATCGTCAGGGTTTGACTGCGGCGGGTTATGATGCGGATGCAGAGCAACTGGTCGATGTGGTACAGACTCAGAAAGCCAGTCTGGAAACACTGAACAAGACGCTGAATACTGCGGTTCAGGAGCGTGATCTGGCTGTCAGTAATGCCAATGATCTGTATCTGGCCATGACCAAGGCACGTGATGAACAGGTGCAGGCCGAAAGTGTGGGAACCATTTATCGCGAGATCTTGCGTCAGCGTGGTGGTCTGGCATTGGCGGTTCAAAACCTGTCGATTAAACCATTACCCGAAAATGCCTTTGAATACCAGATTGATCTGGTTCAGGTCAGTCCAGGCAAAAGCCGTGCCTCAGGTAGTGTGGAATTGCGCCTGATTAAAGGGACTGAAATTCTGGTGGTACCACTGGAAGATAAAAACTTTAATTTTGAAAATTATGAGCGACTCACTGGCCGCTGGACCATGCCGAAAGGCTTTAAACCAGAATTTATTGAAGTGCGTCTCACCGGTGCCAAGCCTGTGATTCGTCGTTTTAGTTGGGAACAGGGCAAAGCAGTCGAAAATCAGTCTGCCACCTTGTCAGAAATTCCGAAAACCGAAGCAAATGCAAATTAAGTGTGAAATATAAATCTTATGCCCAGCAATAAACGTCAAATGTGTTTAAGTGATATTAAAAATTCTTTTAATGAGTCTGGAATCGTTGATTGGCATATCAGCCCACGTTTAGCAAATGAACCCTCTGAAGACGGTGATTCTGACCTAGCTGTACAGACTGCACCGCCAGAACTGAAACGTCCACCGTTGTATGCCGTTGTTTTATTAAATGACGACTATACGCCGATGGAGTTTGTAATTGAAATTTTACAACAATACTTTGCAATGAATCTTGACCAAGCTACACAAGTAATGCTAACTGTACATTATGAAGGAAAGGGTGTAGCTGGGGTCTATCCTCGAGACATTGCGGAGACCAAAGCGAACCAAGTCAATAATTATGCTCGATCACAAGGTCATCCGTTACTTTGCCAAATAGAGCCTAAAGATTAAGGGGGTTACATGCTCAGTCGTCAATTAGAAGTATCACTACGTTTGGCTGTCAGCATGGCTCGTCAAAAGAGACATGAGTTCCTGACCGTAGAACATTTATTGTTAGCCTTGCTTGACAACGATTCCGCCGTGAATGCCCTGAAAGCATGTGGTGCGGACATCATCGTGTTGCGTAAGGAATTAGAAGAGTACGTAGAACAACATACCCCTAAACTTGGTGAAAATAGTGATCAGGCACCACACCCGACAGAAAGCTTCGACCGGATCTTGCAACGCGCGATTTTTCACGTGCAATCAAGCGGTGGCGATCGTACTGTAGAAGGTGCTGATATTCTGGTTGCCATGTATTCTGAGCGTGACTCATTTGCAGTCTATCTGCTTAAACGTCATCAAATTAACCGTCTGACCCTGACTCAGTACCTGTCTCATGGTACCCGTAAAGAAGATGTACAGTCTGAAGAAGAAATCGAAGACCTAGATGGCGAATCAGCATCTTCAGCAAGTTCAGGTCCACTTGAACTTTATACCACTAACCTGAATGTTGAAGCACAAAAAGGCAAGACCGATCCACTGATTGGTCGTGAAAAAGAAATCGAGCGTGCCGCGCAAATCCTTTGCCGCCGTCGTAAAAACAATCCACTCCTTGTCGGTGATCCGGGAGTTGGTAAAACCTCAATTGCTGAAGGTCTTGCTTGGTTAATCGTCAATGGTAAAGCGCCAAAACCACTGGAAAATGCTGAAATTTTCAGTCTGGACATTGGTGCTTTGGTAGCAGGAACCAAATACCGTGGTGATTTTGAAAAACGCTTGAAACAGCTTTTAAATGCGCTGAAAAAGAAACCTGAAGCCGTGTTGTTTATTGATGAAATTCACATGATTATTGGTGCAGGCTCGAGTATGGGCAGTACCATGGATGCATCGAATCTGATCAAACCGGCGTTGGCAAATGGTTCTTTACGTTGCATTGGCTCAACCACTTTCCAGGAATACCGCCAGGTCTTTGAGAAAGATCATGCTTTGTCACGTCGTTTCCAGAAAATTGATGTGAACGAGCCATCTATTTCTGAAACTATTGATATCCTACGTGGTCTGAAATCGAAGTTTGAAGATTTTCATCATGTGGAATATGACGATCAAGCTTTGGTTTCTGCGGTAGAACTTTCTGCAAAATTTATCAACGACCGTTTCTTGCCAGATAAGGCGATTGATGTCATTGATGAGGCCGGTGCTCAGCGCCGTTTAAAAGCGGAGCAAGACGACAGTTTGATTACTGTGGAAAATATTGAAGACATCGTCTCTAAAATTGCGCGTATTCCACCAAAAACTGTTTCTAAAGATGATAAGAGCGTGCTGGAAAATCTTGAGCGCGATCTGAAACGTGTGGTCTTTGGTCAGGATGAAGCGATTGAGGCCTTGGCATCTGCGATTAAACTGTCACGTGCCGGTTTGAAGTCTCCAGATAAGCCTGTAGGTAGTTTTGTCTTTGCGGGTCCTACAGGTGTTGGTAAAACCGAAGTGACCAAGCAGCTCGCGAAACAGATGGGTGTGGAACTGGTTCGTTTTGATATGTCGGAATATATGGAACGCCATGCAGTGTCTCGTTTAATCGGTGCACCTCCGGGCTATGTCGGTTTTGATCAGGGTGGGTTATTGACCGATGCGATTCATAAAAATCCACATTGTGTGCTATTGCTCGATGAGATCGAAAAAGCGCATCCAGATGTGTTTAATCTGTTATTGCAGATTATGGATCATGGTTCATTGACCGATAACAATGGGCGTAAATCTGATTTCCGTAACGTGGTTTTGGTACTAACAACCAATATTGGTGCTGAAAGTATTTCACGTGTCAGCATTGGTTTTATGGAACAAGACAATAGTAACGATAATCAGGAAGCGATGAAGAAAGCCTTCTCGCCAGAATTCCGTAACCGTCTCGACGGCGTGATTCAGTTCAAGGCATTACCAAGCAGCATTATTGAAAATGTCGTGGATAAATTCCTGACTGAACTTCAAGCACAACTGGATGACAAAAAAGTCATGCTGGAAGTGGATCAAAGCGCACGTGAATGGATGTCAGAACATGGCTATGACCGTTTAATGGGCGCACGTCCAATGCAACGTCTGATTCAGGAGCACCTGAAAAAACCGCTTGCTGAGATGATCCTGTTTGGTGAACTGGCTGAAAATGGCGGCAATGTTGCAGTATCGGTTAAAAAAGAAAATGGTAAAGCGGTTGGCTTAAAACTTGAGGTTTTTGAAGATCAGACTGCTGAACCGGCCTAATGAACAAGAAAGATCAAACCCGTGCTTGCACGGGTTTTTTCATGCATTCATATTTTAAAGCATTAAACTCATTCATCTAGTTCAAAAGATAAATTATGGATATTCAAATTACCAAGTTGTTCACGACATTTTTCCTGTTTTTGGTCACAGCACTGATGGAAATTTTAGGCTGTTATTTTCCTTATCTAATTTTAAATCAGGGGAGAAGCCACTGGTTATGGATTCCGACAGCTCTGGCTTTAGCAGTTTTTGTCTGGCTGTTAACCTTGCATCCAGCTGCTTCAGGACGGATCTATGCCGCTTATGGCGGTATCTATATTTTTTCAGCACTGATTTGGTTGCGCTTCGTTGATCAAGTGACTTTATCGCGTTGGGATCTGCTTGGTGGCATGGTGGTGATACTGGGTGCACTGATTATTATTTTGCAGCCGCAAGGTCTGGTGCGTTAGCAGGATATAATAACAAACCTTATCAAAAAAGGTAGCTAGAGCTACCTTTTTTTGTTTTTGGATTTTTTAATTTCAAATCAAACTTGATGTCTTATTTAGTTAGATTATTTTAATTTGCAATCTTTCTGGGAAATATCAGTTTTATAGGTTTGTGTCTGCGAGTTCAGGCTGAGTTCAACCTTGTATGGGTTCTCAATCTGATAGCGATGTTCAAAGAAAATTTCACAATTATTGAGCAGATTATTGCGAATGACTTTCATCACTTCTTTGCGCCCCAGGTCTTTTTCAAACTGGCTAAAATCGGGCGTGATGATCATGCCTTTCAGTGTGGTTTTATTGGCACTTAACTGTAATTGTTCAATAATCGTATTTTGATCAATCTGCAACGGTAAAGTTCTGGAATCTTCTGCACTGAGCACTGCGAGTAATTCATTCAGTTCAGTTTTTTTCTGAATTTTAAATTTGCTGTCAATAATATTTTTTTCTTGAAGATATTGGTCAAATTCAGAAGCATGCACCGGTAAGGCAGCACTGCTAAAACCAGTCAAGAGTGCCAAAGCCCAATATTTTTTTTGCATTGTATAAAATCACTTTTATTCCATTTCAACAATGATTATAAGAGCTGAGACAAAAAAAGCACCAGAGATTGGTGCTTAATTTGTGAAGATTCATCTTAAAAATTAGTCTTTTTTCAGATTTTCATTAATCAGAAATTCAACCAAGGCTTTTTGCGCGTGCAGGCGATTTTCCGCTTCATCCCAAACCACAGCATTTTTATGGTCAAGCAGATTTTCTGAAATCTCTTCGCCACGATGCGCAGGCAAGCAGTGCATAAACAAGCAATCCGGATGTGCAAGATCCATCAGACGTTCATTCACCTGATAATCTGCAAAGGCTTTTTCACGGATCTTTTGCTCTTCTTCCTGGCCCATGCTTGCCCAAACGTCAGTCACGATCAGGTCGGCATTTACCGCTGCATCTTCAGCAGAAGGAACCAGTTCCACGCAATGCGCAAATTCAGACAGGAATTTTTCTTGTGGCTCATAGCCTTTTGGCGCTGCAATTTTCAGATTAAAGCCCCACATATGTGCAGCTTCAATATAAGAGTTACACATATTGTTGCCATCACCGATCCAGGCCACAGTTTTCCCTTCAATTGAGCCACGTTGCTCTACATAGGTCTGCATATCAGCAAGTAACTGGCAAGGGTGGTGGTCATCAGTCAACGCATTAATCACTGGAACTTTTGAATAAGATGCAAAACGCTCCACGATATCATGGCCGAAAGTACGGATCATCACAATATCCAGCATGCTTGAAATCACACGTGCAGAATCTTCAATCGGTTCACCACGACCTAACTGGGTATCGCGTGAAGACAGGAAAATCGCGCTACCACCAAATTGGCTCATGCCAGCTTCAAACGAAACACGCGTACGGGTACTCGATTTCTCAAAAATCATGCCCATCACTTTACCAACAAATGGTTGGAACACTTCATTGTTATGCTGTTTGCGCTTAAGCTCAATTGCGCGTTGCAAAATCTGGTTAAGTTCTAAAGTTGATAAATCGCGTAAGGTGAGAAAGTGACGGAGAGCCATTCGTTACTCCACAATAATTGCCGAAAAACTCGATCAACAATCAGTTGTTGGTTAGTTTAAGAAAAAAATACGGAATCGGCTAATATACTATAAGCAATGAAAAATGCAAAAAAACTAGACTTTTTGATGACCGTCTAAAAAGCGATCCACACAATAACTGATGTATTTGTCGATTTCCTGATCATCTTCCTGTACCGGAATTCCCATCAGAATACGCCATTCCAGATTGCGCAAAATACCAAAATACAGCTGCGCCGAATATTGTGGATTTTCGCAATGCAATAAACCTTGCGCATCTGCCTGTTCTAAAGCCGTGGCAATGGCACTTTGCACATGCACCGGGCCTCGCTCATGAATATGCTGAGCAAGTTCAGGATTACGCTGGCTTTGTTCCAGCACCAGACGCATAAAGGCCGAGTTTTCCGGTTGCATAATCTGGTGATAAAAATTAAGCAACGTGTGTACTAAATAACTACGAAAATCCAGTGCCATCAGTTCGATCGGAATACTGATATCTTCAAAAAACTTGATACGACGATAATCGCAGATGGCTTTAAACAAGCCCTCTTTATTGCCAAAGTACTTATAAATAGAGGCTTTGGAGCCACCGGCATGCTGGACGATATCATCCAGAGACACAGCATCATAACCCCGTTCCAGAAATAGCTCGGTTGCACTGATCAGCAGCGCAATACAACGCTCATGACCACGTTTGGTCTGTGGCAGATCTTTGGCGAGCGGTTCTAGGGCGAGGTCTTGCATAGGAGATAGTACATCAACATGTCAATAGAGATTGAAACGCCATCATAGCAAATATATGCACATATTTCATAATTGCGCCGGATAAGGGCGCTATTTGCTAATTAGGTAAAGCAAAACTTAAAAATTTGACTAAAGTTTTAGAGTATTTGTTCTATCAGGTTATGGAATGAGCAAGCCAAATGAGTATACTCGAATTTCAATAATTATAGCCAAGACTGTGGAAAAGGAAGATGACAGAACAAATGTCTGCAGGTTTAAGATTTAGACAAGCGCTTGAAGTCGAGAAACCATTGCAAATTATGGGCACAGTAAATGCCTATGCTGCCATGATGGCCAAACAGGTCGGTTATAAAGCCATTTATTTATCAGGTGCGGGTGTCGCGAATTATTCTTATGGTTTGCCTGATCTGGGCATGACCAGCCTGGATAATGTTCTTGAAGATGTACGCCGGATCACTGAGCGTGTGGATACACCTTTACTGGTTGATATTGATACCGGTTGGGGCGGTGCATTAAATATTGCCCGCACGATTAAGCAGATGATTACAGCAGGAGCCGCTGCGGTTCATATTGAAGATCAGGTGGCACAGAAGCGTTGTGGTCATCGTCCAAATAAAGAAATCGTATCGCAGCAGGAAATGGTCGATCGTATCAAAGCGGCTGTAGATGCGAAAACCGATTCAAACTTCGTGGTGATGGCGCGTACCGATGCGCTACAAAAAGAAGGCTTGCAAGCCGTGATTGATCGTGCTTCTGCCTGTGTTGAAGCGGGTGCAGATGCGATCTTTGCTGAGGCGATGACCGATATCACCATGTACCGTACAGTGTGTGATGCGGTCGGTGTGCCAGTCTTGGCAAATATTACCGAATTTGGTGATACACCGTATTATACGGTAGGTGAACTGGCTGAGCAGGGCATTGGCATGGTGCTGTATCCATTGTCAGCGACACGTGCAATGCAAAAAGCTGCACTTGAGGTGATGCGTTCGGTGCGCGAACATGGTACTCAGGTAAATGTGCTGGATATCATGCAACAACGAAAAGAACTCTACGAATTTTTAGATTATCACAGCTTTGAAGACACATTAGATAAACTGTTTAAACAGGAGAATTAAAAAAATGGCTGAAGGAAAAGTACTCACTGGCGCAGGATTGCGCGGACAAGTGGCGGGTAAAACCTCACTTTCAACAGTAGGCAAAAGTGGCGCAGGTCTGACCTATCGCGGTTATGACGTGCAGGATCTGGCTGAACATTGCCAGTTTGAAGAAGTCGCTTATCTGATTTTCTTCGGAGAATTGCCGATGGCAGAGCAATTGGCTGCCTACAAAGCCAAACTGAAATCCTTGCGCACTTTACCTCAGGCATTAAAAGAAGTCCTTGAGCGTATTCCTGCCGACTCGCATCCAATGGATGTGATGCGTACTGGCGTTTCCATGCTGGGCAATCTTGAAACTGAGCAGTCTTTTGAGCAGCAACAGGATATCGCAGACCGTATTTTGGCAACTTTGCCGGCAATCATTTGTTACTGGTATCGTTATAGTCATGACGGCGTACGTATTGAAGAAAATACTGAAGATGATTCGATTGGTGCACAGTTCCTGCATCTTCTGCATGGTGAAAAACCAAATGAGCTACATGAACAGGTAATGAATGTTTCCTTGATTCTGTATGCAGAGCATGAATTCAATGCTTCGACTTTTACCGCTCGTGTGTGTGCATCAACGCTGTCAGATATGCATTCCTGTATTACCGGTGCAATCGGTTCCTTGCGTGGCCCTTTACATGGTGGTGCTAACGAAGCTGCGATGGACATGATTGAAAACTGGAAATCACCAGAAGAAGCTGAGCGTGAAATGCTGGGCATGCTGGAACGTAAAGAAAAAATCATGGGCTTCGGTCATGCGATCTATAAGGACAATGATCCGCGTAATGGCATTATCAAAGTCTGGTCTGAGCGTTTGGCCAAAGATGTCGGTGATACGGTACTGTATCCAGTCTCTGTACGCTGTGAAGAAGTCATGTGGCGTGAGAAGAAATTATTCTGTAATGCGGATTTCTTCCATGCATCTGCCTATCATTTCATGGGCATTCCAACTAAGCTGTTTACCCCGATCTTTGTTATGTCACGTGTGACAGGCTGGGCAGCGCATGTGATGGAACAGCGTGCTGACAACCGTATTATCCGTCCAAGCGCAGACTATACCGGACCAGAACTACGTAAAGTAGTGCCAATCGCTGAGCGTTCTACAGCGGCTTAATCCGTAAATGTCCTAGAATAAAAATAAGGTCTCAATTGAGACCTTATTTTTTTAGTGAATTCTGTTATCGGCTTAACAGTGCCGGATCTTCAATGCTATAACCTGTTTCAAAAGGAATACCCAGATACTTTACTATTACCAGGGTCTTATTCTGTCGCGGAACTTTATAGGCCTGGCTAATTTTCAAGCCTTGCTGATAACTGACTGCTTGCTGAACCGGACTTTTTTGTGAGCCAGATTTCACTTGATATTGATAGGTCCATTTTGGCACTTTTTCCTGAGGATCATGCCAGGCAGGCGCGCTACCTTTCGTTGTCTTTAACACCTTAAGCTGTGGCTTTGATTTTTGAATTGGATTTAATGGAACTAAACGTTTTTTGATTTTGGCAATGTCCTGATCAAACTTGCGACTGTCTTGATCATAATCGATGCGCTTGGTTTTAGGATTGATATATAAGGAATTGACCTGAACCAGTTGATTTGGTTTTTGGGATTTAAAATTATAATAATACAGTTGAGGCAAGCGTCCACGACCATCAAGATAATGACGCATGATATAAAGCTTCTGTTCTTTGACTTCATAGCCTAGAACTTCAATATTTTGTGGGCCGCCTACAGTAGCGAAAGCCAGACTGGGCAAGCTCAGAGGGAGCAGAAGCAGTGCGGTTTTAATATTCATGGTCATTCCACCCTCAAAAAAATAGATTGGCATTTGATCATGCCAATCTATCTTAAAATACGGTAGAAATAATGAAGCTTATTCAGGCTACATAATAACTTTGAAAGCTTAGCTGTTATTCAATAGATTGATCATGTCATGTGCAACCACAGCTGACAGTTTATTAAGGCGTTCAAGTGGCGAGCCTTTGAGATAATACTGGAACTGATGGATTTGCGTGCCATCATTAATGGCCACAAAAAAAGTCCCTTCCGGTTTCTCTGGTGTCGCGCTACCACCTGGTTTAAGCAATCCTGTACAGGCAATAATCCAGTCAGCATCACGGAACATTTTTTTACCTGCTTCCGCCAGAACAACCGTTACCGGCATAGATTCCGCAGTATGACTATTGATCAGATTCTTGGAAATGCCCAATACTGAAGTCTTGACACTTACATCGTAGCAGATCAAACCACCAATCAGAATTTCGGCACCTTCTCCTTTACAAATGGAGAACTGGCTACTGAGATATCCAGAACTTGCGCTTTCGATAAAGGCAATTTTTATGTTTTTCTCTTCGAGTAAGCCGCAACAGGTTTTTATCATAGTCTCTATATTTTCTTTGTGGGAGTGATTTTAGATCAATCTAGACAGATTTTTTTCTGTCGATCAACTCCAAGTATATTTATATTTTTATGAAAGTTAAAATTTTTTTCATAGATCAGTGTAATTTCATGTTGACCTGATCGCAAAATCTGAGTGGTTAAAGTTTGGGCTATTTTCAAAAATAGAGGTTTCTTCTCAGGCGGAACAGTGGTAAAAATAAAAATAAAGTGCTTAGTGAAAGTAGGGTGTTGGAATGAAAACCACAGTAAAATATGTAGTCTTAAAAAGTCTTGACTATCAATTGGGTACACCATTATTTCAGGAAGAAATTGACGCTGATGGTCAATATTTTGATCAGATACCAAGCACGATTTCTTATCAGAATTTGCAGTTCAAAGTGAAAAGCAAAGAGCTTAAACGTTTGTATCTGGCCGAAGAGCAGGAAGATACTCAAACGATTATCGTCAAAGTAGTCAATATCTAATAAAAACTGAATAGAATAAGCCTCTTTTAAAGAGGCTTATTCATTATAAATAGATTAATAAATATAATTACAAACAATGATTTGACCTAAGTTAATACCAGATTAATAGCTAAAAATATTTAACTTAAAGTCAAGATAAATTCGAAACAGCTTAAGTGTTATTGGTGAGGTCATGTTAAGTGTCGTATTTCCTTACACTTAAGAATATTCAAAAAAATTGGATTTTTAATATTTTATTTAATCTTTTAAAAATATAGAAGATTTAGATTGATTTTTATATATTAATAGATATCAATAACATAGGTATTAATTGATTCTATTTGATAACGATTTTTAAATTTTATTAAAAATTTCATATATATGAAATAGGACTTAAGTTATTCCTTTTATTGGATAATAAATTTTTGACCTATATAATCTTTCATTATGTTTCTGTTGCATTATATCAGGTAATTTATGTTGCGCATTAATCTCCACTTCAAGTACTTATCTTACTATTTTTTACATTGAATTAATCTGTAACAGGTTAAAGGTTGGCGAAATCTAAAAAATGCGTAGAGTGGATATTAAGTCGAAACCTATCGGCTTTTAATTTAAAGCAAATAGTAAGGAATACCACCATGGCTAATAATCAACAGCAAGACCAACAGAAACAGCAACAACAACAGCAACAGCAAAATCAACAGCGCAATCAAGATCAGCAGCGTCAACAAAATAACCAGCAAAACCCAAATCAGCAACAAAATAACCAGCAACAACAACAGCCACAAGATGGTCAACACAATCAGCAACAGCGCGACCAGCAGCAACAAAACCAGCAAGGCCAACAGCAACAACAGCCACAGCAAAACAGTAACCAACAGCAACAACGTTCACGTAATCAACAAGATCAGTGAAAACCACAGCGTTAATTCTTTTTAAGATATACGCTCTTCATAAAAAAACCGCCTGAATCAGGCGGTTTTTTATAAATTTCATTTCACAATTAGACTGAACATAGATCAACACTGAATATTGGCTTTCAGCTTGTAGAAATTCAAGGCATTGTCTAGGTCGGTGAGCAACTCTTTTTCTGTATATTCCTTGGGTGCAAGTTTTAGCAAGGCAGGCATATAGTTATTTTTATATTCTTTAGGATATTGTTCACACAGGATGCGTGTTCTTTCTTCCAGACTAATTGTTGAAGAGTCGAGTTTGTCCAAATAAGCACTGAGTTGATTATCTGACTGTTCAAACTGCGCTTTAATATTTGCAGCAGCCTCGGCTGAATTCTCTGCTTGCTGTTTTTGGCAGCCGCTTATTGCCAGACTCATCAATAAAGTAATTAGGATGCGATTTTTCATGCTGCCAAAATATTGTTATTGCTCATATGAAAAATTATAGAGAGAAATGACTAAAAAGAAAGCAATGATCTATAAACTTTATGAGACATTGAACATTCATAACATCCGATATTGACTGAAATAAGGAATTTTCTTCTAAAAATCTAAATTAACCCATTCTCACTTATAGGTTTAGCAATTCTTCTTGGGTTTTGGTTATTTAGTAATCTTATTTTCTCATTAAAAATATTTTTGGATAAATTACAGTCATTTAATTAACAAAAGTAATGGTTTTTTCATATTTTGAAACATTGCATCTATATATCCTACACAGATTGGCTGCATGGCTAGTGATATCTTGGCGTCATTCTAAGAACTTAATGAAAATAATTAAAAATCAGCACATTATAAGGCCTGTTTAATTTAGGAGAGTTAAACAGGCTTTTTCTTTTCCGTCTTAAATCTGGTTTTTTCTTTGCTGATTGTATTTTTTGGTCATTCTCTTTCACATAAGTTTTCATACACAACATAAAGCCTGAAAATTTCCTCAGGAGAGATACATGAATAGATGTTATTTATATATCTCTTTTCACGAAAAGACAGGACAAAGCTATGATGAGATGTATATGCGCATTTGGCATGGGCGTAATGGTTGGTTGTTGTTTTAAATCTTGCAAAGAGAAAATGTGTCAGATGATGAGCAGCAAGCATTGTAAAAGTGATCATTGTAAAAAAGATCAGACGACTCAAGCTGAAGAGCCTGTACAAACTTAGCCCAAAAGCTTCAATTTTACTGAAAGGCTAAACAGAGCTGAGTACTGAAGTTGTTCTAGATCGCTGATCCAATCATTTTATATTGAATCATTCTATATTTAAAGCAATAAAGCTTGATCCTAGATTGAGCTTTTTACACTTAGGAGAAAAACATGATGCAATTTATATTTTGTTTATTTGGTCTTCATGGTGCGACTGAAATTAACTACACGTGTGACCATGATGAGGTCAAACAGTGTCGTGATTGCTTGAAAAATATTGAATAATGTGCCAAATCATCAGACATCTTAATGAAGATCAATCCCCGTTCAATCATCAGTTGGCGGGGTTTTTCTTTACTGATGAAATTTTTGGATCTAAACATAATTTCTCACAAGGAATACTTTATAAAAGAATCATTTCAATAGGATTACGTTTTGATAAATTCTTAGCTGCTTAGAACTGGAATACAATAAAATTTATGCGTGTGATCACCCATGCTCGAATTCTTGAAGCAATTCAAAAGAGGCCACAGGCTGAAACTGCATTAGCTGGTGGGGATTGACTGATTAAGGCCAAGCATCCTAAAGGTTTTACTGAAATGAAAAGACTTTTTCCGGCAGTGGATAAGCTTAGAAAATTTCATGTATTCGATATCGGCTCGCACGCGAATTCATATTCTTTGCTGTATCGTCTACGATCAGGCTGAACAGCTTATTTGCTCAGATGAACAACAAGAATTGTGAAATGTCAAAGAGCACTTGAAGGAAAGTTTGTCTCTTTATAAAACTGAATGTGCAACATAAATAACATTGATGTTTAGCAGCAGATATCATATTTATTTATTAATAGATATATGAAGGAGATGCATATGACAAATAAGCCAGAGCAAGAATCAAATCCGCATAAAGAATCAAATGACGACAAGGGTAATCAGGCATCTTATAAGCATGTCAAACCAGAGAAAAAACCCAATGCAGAACCGGAAAATCCATTGAGAGAGCAAAAATAGCTTTTTCACATGGACGAAGCCCTAACTTGGTTTAGGGCTTTTTAATTTCCCAATAAGCGTTGATCTCTAGGCTTTGCAATAAATTCATCTTTTATTTCAAAGAAAAATTCATGGGCTTGTTCATGATCGCAGTGCAACCAGTCATGTCGTGATTTTTCCGGAATCACAATGATCGAGCGTTTTTCGTCATTCGGATCATGAAACTGTTTCATAAAGGGATGTTGATCTGAATTTATGGTTAGCATCGAAAATGATCTGATTTTCTCACCATCAATGTGTGCGTCATCATAAATCGCCGCCACGGTAAAAGGATTGCCATCTTCACGTGAAATACCAAACCAGTGCGGTTTGCCGTCTATATATTTAGGCTCATAGAAGGTATCGACCGGTACTAAAGCAAACTGGTTGTTTTTCCAGGCATGTCGAAAACTCGGTTTGGATGCCACTGTTTCAGTCCGTGCATTATAAGTATGCCGGCCATATTTTAGTTCTTTCGCCCAGGTTGGAATCAGTCCGAAACGTGCGATATCCAGCTCATACTCGTCAGCACCACGCATAATGATTGGTGCGGGTGCTAAAGGATAAATATGCGTTTTCATGCCCAGTTCGAGTTGCTCTTCATGAATATCTAATAAGGAAAGACGTTTTTTTGAGGGGAATTCATAGTTCGAGCACATAAATAACCTCTTTCATTCTAATTATTGTCTGCTAAAGAACTAAGGTATAAAAATGATGGGCTCAAAACAATTCGAAAGCGTAAGTGTAGTTTTAACACAAAGTAAGAATACGGATTAACATTAGTTTATCTTCTTTATAGAATAGTATTCCTTTAAAGGACTATTCTATAAATATGAAGATTAAAATATTTGCGTTTTTAATGATTAAATGCAAAAGCTCACCAAGTTATTTTGTAGGGCAGGTGCTCAAAGCTTTTCCTTGTCCAACTGAATTGATAAAGTTTCCAATCAGAAATTCACTCTGTCTTAAGGAATCACGATGATCTCCATTTTTGACGAGATGGAAGACGATAGATTTTTGCTTTGTACATACCTGCTGGTAGTAAGCATAAGTACCACGATAATCGACCAGTTGATCTTTCTCGCCTTGTACCAGCAGAACCGGCACAGTCGGTGTCATATTCTCAATAGACTGTTCTTTTAAATAATTTGTCAAAGGTGCCAGATTTACATTTGATTTAAAGACAGTCTTAGGTGCTTGTTTTAAGTCCGATTGTAATTCTGACAAACAGCGACTGCGTGCATGATTAAGAATTTCTCCCATTTCTGGGCTCACTAAATTTGCTGGAGCAAGCAGCGGATCTGCAGCCTCTGCTCCTAAAAGCACAATTGGAAAAAATGCGGCGACATTAGTCGTGATTTGCGAATTGCTGGCAACATATTCAGCGATTCCTTCATATTGATAACCGCCTGGTGCCAGTGCAATTGCCCCACGAAGATTAAATTCAGGCGCATCTTTTTGACCGGATGCTGCAACTTTAATAGATGCTGCACCTCCTTGACTATGACCCATAACATACCAATTTTTACTAAAGCTATAAGGCTTTAAATGGTGGATCGCTCGTACAGCATCAACGACAGTATGCAACTAACTTCGCGCATTCATATAAGGATGACCGCCCGGAGTGCCTAAACCTTGATAATCAGGTGCAACGACTGCATAGCCGCGAGCGAGCCAGGCATTCAATGCTTTAGCAGCGATTTGCTGATAGACATGGACTGGCCCGCCCACATAATCCCCAGAGGGTGCACATGTATCAGCAACGCCAGTTGTACCATGCGCCCAAGCCAGAACAGGCCAGCCATCTTTAGGGAATTTGCCTTTAGGTAACAAGATATAGCCTGAAGTGACAATGGGTTCGGATTTTGTGCCACGACTGCGATAATTAATTAAGAAACGTTGTGAGGCATTCGTAAACAGATCAGTATTTTGTTCTTGTATAGATAATATTGTACCCGGTATTTTTTCCGAAATATGAGATGCTTGGATTTTGCTGTTATCGGGAAGTGGAGGAGAGGCTATTGCATATGTTGAACCTGAACATAAACAGCTCATGATTAATTTAATAATAGGAGATTTAATTTTCATCGCTGAAACCATTTTCCTTTTTATAATGTCATTTTTAATGTAGCAGCTTTATTTATGTTTCTAAATTAACTCTGCACAAAGTTTGTAAACTAAAGCTTTTAAGTTAAGGCGAATATGCAATACAACAGGTTATTTTAGGTTAGCTGATAACTTTAATATAAGCACTTATATTTTAATGTGGTTCTGATCTGTGAGTAGAATTCATATCATGTCTAAGCTGACTAATACGATCATAAATCACCTTTCGCATTCGGTTTATTACTCCCAGAGGTTTGTGCTCTGGTAGTGTATGCCATGGTGTAAAAGAGAGGTTTTCACAAAACTTGTTTTGTTCAGGCGTATCAAAAACTTGTTGGGGAATACGGATAGTGGCTACCTTGTAAAAAGGTGCTTGGCTTTCTTGCCATTCAGTCATGGAATCTTCGACCGACATGCTGTTTGATGTTCTAGGCTGTACCAGAAACTCCATACATGCTTCACTTTTTTGCAAATGTTGGCGCAGGTTTTCTCTTAGAAAATTATGATGGGGAGCATGTGGAAGAGGATCTATCACTGTCGAACATGCTTGAGCTGAATACTTTACAGCTTGACGATCAGTGCCTATTCCTAATTGATAGGGCACCATAGACCAATATCTAGTTTGCAAAGAATTAGAAATTTTATTTCTTGTATTTAAGGCAATCCAGGTTCCTTTAGCTCCTAATGCAAAAGGAATATGCAGTTTATTAAAAAATCTATCGCTATTTATATCTTGCATAAATGACATATATCGAACTGGATCATTCACAAAAAAGACAGGATGATTGATCATAATGAAATCTTGAGTAGAGGTTTCATCATCTAAAAGCTTTTCTCCCGGTACTCCTAAAAGTTTTATCGCCATGCCACGGGCATCTTTTTTAATATCTGCTTGTTGGGCATCTTTAGAACCATTAGAGAAACGAATCCAGGCTTGATATGTTTTTCCAGGAAGAAAAACACCTTGAGCCAAGTTTTTAGGAAGAGCTTCATCTACTTTGAATTCTGCGCGTACACAACCGTGTGCTTTGGGATGGGCATCACGTAGCGCGATACCTGTGGAATATTCTTTCCGAATCGATATCTCAATTATATCTGCGATTTTTTCAGTTATATTTGCTTCATCAGGATAAAGACTTTCACTTAAATGCTGATCTATATTGGGATGAATATTATCTTTTGAAGAGTTAGATGCTATAGGGGAAGCGTTAGCATATGCAGCACTACAAATACTTATTGCCATTAAAGAGAAAACTAGACCCGAGCATATAGGTCTTATAAAGTTAGGCATTGATTTTCTCCTTGCTATAAAGCTAGAGTTAGTTTTAATTTTTTAGCCTATGAACTGAAAATTCTTTGGACATACTTTAGCCATAAAACAATGATAATGTCTGTGTAATTATTGATCTTCAGATTTTAAGTCCATCCAATTCCTTCCTAAAACTGTTTCCACTCTTTGTCGTGTGCTCAATATAGAAGACGATTTATGTTCTTACTTTAATTTAACTCAACACAGAGTTTTTTACTTTAGCAAAATTTATCCATAAACTTATGAAAATTTATTTTTAGACTAATGCGAGATGCTCGTAGCAAAATCAAGAGTCGTCGAATACAGTGCTATAGAAATTTATTGAGTTTAAAATTTTGAAAATATTAGGATATATAAATCAATGCCAGTTCTAGCAATCCAGCATAGACTCAGTGGATTTTACTTTTTTTACTATGCGATTGTTGGGGCATTCATGCCTTTTTGGAGTCTGTATCTTGAAGATCAAGGCTTCAATTATCAGGAAATCGGGATTTTATCTTCTATTGCGATTGTTACCCGATTCTTTGCGCCGTTGATCTGGGGTTGGATTGCAGATAAATCCGGTAAACGCATGTTGCTGGTGCGTATTGCCACCTGGATGGAAGCCTGTATCTGGTTCATGATTTTTATTATTCCCAATAGCTTTCAATCTGTAGCTTTACTGATGCTGATTTTCAGTTTTTTTCAGAATGCTATTCTGGCACAGTTTGAAGGTGTAACTTTGTTCTGGCTCGGAGAAAAAAGAGCAGAACTGTATGGCAAAGTACGAAAATGGGGATCAGTCGGCTTTATTATCGGTGTATTCGGCTTGGGCGCCGTCTTTGAAATTATTAGCATCAGTATGTTACCCGTCTTGTTGCTGAGTATTTCATTTCTGGCCTTTCTTTGGTCATTTACCATTAAAGAGCCCACGACAGCGCCTACCGCCCAGAAACAGCTCGAACCCTTATGGCCGATATTCAAACGCCCAGTCGTCTATAGCTTTTTCCTGATTGAATTGATTCTGCTATTTTCACACGCGCCATTCTATAGTTTTTATAGCAATTATCTCAGTCAGTCGGGATTTAGCACCAGCCAGATAGGGCTGTTTTGGTCAGTCGGGGTCATTGCGGAAATAATCATGTTTGCCTATGCGACGTTCTTTCTGACACGCTGGTCGTGGCGTCATCTGGTCACGCTATGCTTGTTAATGACCGGATTAAGATGGTTCATCGTCGGGATATTTCCTGCTTCATTCATAGCACAGTTTTTTGCCCAAACGATTCATGCTTTAAGTTTTGGTTTATTTCATATGATTGCGATGCGAGTGATTTTCCAGAATTTTTCTGCAGGGCAGCAAGGACGTGGACAAGCGCTATATAGCACGATGTGGGGGATTGGTGTGGCGAGCGGCAGTATTCTGGCTGGGCATTATTGGGATCAAGTCGGCGGCACATCTATCTTTATCGCTGCTGCAGCATCGACCTTGCTTGGCTTATTACTGATTTTTGGATTGCCAAATAAGGTCGAACTGCAAAAACAGGCTTGAAAATATCATCTCAGTATTAAATACGGATCTTGGAATATTGCCCAAACCACGGTTGTGCCTGTTCCAATTGAGCTGCCAGTTGTAATAGCAGATCCTCACGGGCAAACGGTGCAATAAACTGTGAACCGAGCGGCAGGTTTTGTTCATTCCAGTACAGCGGTACAGACATCGCCGGGAGTCCGGTAATATTGGCCAACTGGGTAAAAGGCACCCACTTCAGGTTTTCTTTCACAATCTGATCGACCAGTTTACCTTGCGCCAGTAAATGCGCTTTATTCAGTTTCAATAAACCTTTAAGAATCGGTTTCTGCCAGTTTGGTGTTTTGACCTCACCATTTTTCGGCGCCACTGTCGCCGTGGCAGGCGTCAGATACAGATCATAGTCATCAAAGAAATGATTCATCTGGGTCACGTACTGGCCCCAGTTATTCAGGTTCTGGATATAATCAATCGCGCTGGTTTTGGCCCCAAAAGCCGCCAGCGCTAAAGAGTCCAGTTCAAAATCATTCGATTTGGACGGATAGCCTTTCTGGATTTCATCCAGCATAAATGAAAACTGGCTAAACCAGGTGGTAATAAAATCCTTGGCCAGTTGCATGCCATCAATGGCTGGACGGTCTTCGACCACTTCATGGCCCAAAGATTCTAGCAATTTGGCTGTTTGTTCAATGGCTTTGATGGCATCCTGCGAAACAGGTGTGCCAATCGTAGAATAAGTGCTAAACGCAATTTTCAGTTTTTTTGGCGGTTGCTGAATCACATCCAGATAATGATGCTGTGGACGCTGAATCTTAAACAGTGAACTATGATCTTCACCATGGGTGGCATCCAGCATTGCAGCACTATCCCGTACCGTTTTGGTCAGTACATGCTGAATCGCGGCGCCATGCATGGCTTCACTCATTTGTGGTCCCCAAGGCGTGCGGCCACGACTCGGTTTCAGGCCAAACAGGCCGCAATAGGAAGCGGGGATACGTATCGAGCCGCCACCATCACCAGCACCCGCAATTGGTACAATTCCGGCAGCCACGGCAGAAGCGGAACCACCGGACGAGCCGCCGCTATTATGCTGTAAATTCCACGGATTTTTACAGCTGCCCCAAGCATCTGGTTCAGTAATACCTTTAATCCCAAATTCAGGAGTATTGGTACGTCCAAAAGTCACAATCCCGGCTTTTTCCCAGCGATTGACAATCTCGGCATTGGTCTCGGCGATATAACCAATCCGTTTTAAGCCCTGACAACCATAAGAAGTTGGATAACCGGCATATTCCTGAAACAGGTCTTTAACCAGAAAAGGCACACCGGCAAAAGGTCCGGACAGATTTTGCTGGCTCCGTTTCAATGCATGCTCATGCATCGGAATAATAATTGCATTTAGCTCGGGATTGGCAATTGAGCTACGCTCTAGTGCAGCAGATAAAAGTTCACTTGAATGTACTTGTTTATTGGCGACCAGATCAGCCAGTCCTAAACCGTCATATTGCAGATATTCTTCAAATTTCATTGCCATTCCCTAGTGTTGCTGCTTCAAGGTTGTAGATCATTTAGGCTCAAGATGCAAGCACCACCTGATTTCGCCCACGATGTTTGGCCTGATACAAGGCTTGATCTGCAATATTGATCAGGTTTTGCAGGTCTTGGGCCTGCGGTTCATTTTGATGAGTGATGCCCACACTCACGGTAATATACAGGGGCGAGCCATCTGATTGATAAATCGGGGTTTTTTCCACCAGATCACGAATCCGTTCTGCAATAAGACGTGCTTCTGATGGTTCGGTATTCCAGAGTAACAGCACAAATTCTTCCCCACCAATTCGTGCAAACAGATCTTCAGCACGTAAATTGCAGCGAATGATTTCCGCAAAATGTTGCAGCACCTTGTCACCGACATGATGGCCAAAATCATCGTTCAGACGTTTGAAATGATCAATATCCAGCATGATGACCGAAAATTCCATTCTGTTGGCATATTGCAGTAAATATTCACCTTTCTGAAAGAAAAAATGACGGTTCATGGTGCGGGTCAGACTGTCATGATTGGCCAGATAGAGAACCCGTTTAAACAGCTCATTGCGGTTTTGACTAATAATACAAAGAATAAGCGGCGATAAGGCCAGCATAAACAGCCCGATCCGGAGCGAAATATAAATCGTAGAATCTGCCAAGGTGTCATGCGTTGTGGCATAAAACCGCGTCAGGCTGTAATAGGTTAAAATAGTCACAAACGCATTAATCAGTGTCATGCTAAACAGGCGATAGGTCAACGCAGCCCAAATCAGTGCAGCCAGAGGGTAGAGCATTGCGCCGGGGCCTGCAAAAATATTGGTAATGATGACACAGGCCACGACTGAAGATGCAGGTAAAAAATAGCTGAAGTAATTACGTTTTTGACGACGGTTTTTAAATAGATACTGCATGTCTTTTATTCTTGGGAATGCCAAGATTAAAGGGAGAAACACAATATAATTCACCATTTCACCGGTCCACCACAGACCAAAATCAATCCATAAATTCTCTTTGGTCATGAATGAATTGGGTAGATTTGGCAAGGTGAGAACTGCAAAAGCCGCACTGGCCAGACAGCCTGCAAAAGCGAAGATGCCAAATAAATGAACGAATGTATAACCAGTATTATAGTATTTGTAATTAATCTTGAAATATCGAATAAAAAATATCGAGACAATAGTGCTGATCAGATTAGACAAGGTAAGAAACAGGCTTTGTAATAGGCTGTTCCCGGTGATCAGATCTGCAAACATAAAAGCGCTGAATGCACCAAGCCAACCTCCCATATTATTTAAATGTGGAAAGCGTAAGAACAGGGCTAACAAGGCAGCATTGGCCGGCCACAATAAGGCCAGATACTCAATTGGTCTGGTTGCGATCCCAATAAAACAACAGACTAAAACAGCGAAAACAATGACAAAATAAGCATAGGTTTCATGATTTAATTGTTGTTCTGTTATTCGAGCTAATTGCAAATTTAAAATCCTATTCAAATTTTTAAGTGTGAATGATCACTTTGTTCAGCAACTAAGTTTGACCCAAAATATAATTTTATTGTTTGATTAATCTGTTATTAATGCGAACTATTAAGATTCTTATATACGAAATATATACAAAAAAGTCAGAAAGGAAATCCATGTTTTTAAACAATGTGATAAATAATTTCTGACTCTGTATTGAAATTGCGTTAGAGCGGGACACGATCCCAAAAAATATGATAATTTAGAATCAATTGTTAACAAGATGCCGGTAAATATGAAAAAAATATGTCTTAGCCTTATCTTACTCATGAGCTCACCTTGGCTAATGGCGACAGAAAATAAAAAACCAGCGAATGCTCCTGCTAAAGCTGCTGAAATCCCAAATACATTTACTGTGAAAACCCGTCCGGAAATTGTCGGATTGTGGGGAATGGAAATCCCGAATAATAAAAAATGTATCGAATATTATAATTTTAAAGGCAATAATAATGTGGTGATTAAAAGTGGCGATGAGTGGACGTCGGGGCTATATGACTATCAGCCGGCACAGGATCCTTCGCAGCAGATTCCAGCGCTGATTCTGCAAGTAAAATATGACAATAATGAAAAAGACTGTTCAGGCAATCAGGTGGATCAGTCTGGTGAAATTTCGCAATATTTTGTGAAATGGCAAAACCCTTATACCATTAACTTCTGCGCCAATGAAAAAGCCGAACAATGTTTTGCTGTGCTCAGACGCGTATTGCCTTAAATTGCAAACAATAAAAAAACCGCTGAATGACAGCGGTTTTTTTTATGAGCTTTGATTTAAGCTTTGTCTTCAGCACCTTCAAGCTGCTTTAACAAATGCTTCTCTAGGTAATGAATATCCATTGCCTGTTTGCAGAAGTTTTTATCCTGAAGGATTAAATCTTTATGCAAAGGAATATTGGTTTTAACGCCAGTCAAAATCATTTCTTCCAAAGCATTTCTCATTCGAGAAATAGACGTCTCACGATCCTTACCATGCGAAATCAGTTTGGCAATCATCGAGTCATAATACGGCGGAATGCTATAGCCTGGGTAGATGTGCGAGTCTAAGCGGATACCTGCGCCGCCTGGTGCATAGAAGCTCTCAATCTTGCCGGGTGAAGGCAAGAAGGTTGATGGATCTTCTGCGTTAATACGGCATTCAATCGCATGTCCTAAAACCTTGACATCTTCTTGCTGAATATCCAGACCTAAGCCGCCAGCAATACGCAATTGCTGTTCGATAATATCGATACCCGTGACCATTTCAGTTACCGGATGCTCAACCTGAACACGCGTATTCATTTCAATGAAGAAGAACTCATCATCTTCAAACAGGAATTCGAATGTACCTGCACCACGATATTGCATCAATTTACAGGCATTGACACAGGCTTCTAGAATATCAGCACGTGCTTGCTCTGGTAAGTTCGGTGCTGGTGCTTCTTCCAGTACTTTTTGATGGCGACGCTGTAGTGAACAGTCACGATCATACAGATGAATCGCATGACCATTACCATCAGCAAGTACTTGCACTTCGACGTGACGTGGCTTTTGCAGGAAACGTTCCATATAGACCGTATCATCACCGAACCACATTTCTGCATCACGCTGTGCAGCCTGAACAGATTCCAGCAGGGTATCGACATTTTCTACGATACGCATACCACGACCACCACCGCCAGAAGCAGCTTTTACAATCAGTGGAAAACCGATCTCTTTGGCTTCAGCCATGGCATTGTGAATCGTTACGGCATGGTCGCAGCCCGGTACTGTTGGTACACCAGCTTTTTTCATGGCAATAATGGCAGAAACCTTGTTTCCCATTAAACGAATATGTTCCGGACGCGGACCAATAAAGATAAAACCAGAATTTTCTACGATTTCTGCAAATTCTGCATTTTCAGCGAGGAATCCATAACCAGGATGGATTGCATCTGCGCCGGTAATTTCAGCAGCTGTAATAATCGCAGGAATATTCAAGTAGCTGTCACTGCTCGCACCAGGGCCGATACATACTGCTTCATCACAGAAACGTAAGTGCATCAGGTCCTTGTCTGCGTCAGAATAGACACCTACAGTTTTGATCCCTAAAGTTCTGCAAGCACGGGTGATGCGTAACGCAATTTCACCACGGTTTGCAATTAAAACTTTTTGCAACATTATAAATCCCCGGGGTGATTAAGCGCGGTAGCGGAAAAGTGGTTGACCGAATTGAATCACTTCACCATTTTTCACCAGAATTTCTTCAATCACACCGCTTTGAGTAGCTTCAATCGGGTTCATGATTTTCATTGCCTCGATAATACCCAGCGTATCGCCTGCAGAAACGGTCTGGCCAACTTTAACAAATGTCGGTTCACCTGGGCTTGGTGCTGCATAGAACACGCCGACCATTGGTGAAGTTTCAACTGCGCCACGAGGAGATTTTGCTGCTGGCGCTTCGGCTGCTGGTGCAGGCATAGCAGGAACAGCTGCTGCAACCACTGGATTACGACGAGTTAATGCAATCGACTGATCGCCTTCTTTAACTTCGATCGCCTGTAAGTCAGATTCAATCATCAAGTCGATGAGTTTCTTGATTTTACGGATATCCATGAGACAGTATTCCTAATTAAGATTGTGTAGAAGGTTGTATTTTTTCAATGATATAGTCGAGGGCAGCAGCATAGCCTTTTGCACCTAGACCACAAATCACGCCGATGGCTTTATCGGACAAGTACGAATGATGTCGGAATGCCTCACGTGCATGCACATTAGACAGATGGACTTCAATGAAAGGAATGGCAACGCCAAGAAGGGCATCGCGAACCGCAACAGAGGTATGAGTCAATGCTGCCGGATTAATAATGATATATTGAACGCCGTCTTGCTGAGCTTGATGAATTCGGTCAACAATGGCACCTTCCCAGTTGCTTTGGAACGTTTCGAGTTGTAATGTGGCCTTTTGAGCCTGAGTAATCAGTTGCTGGTTAATATCGTCAAGACTAAGGTGACCATAAACTTCCGGTTCGCGCTTCCCAAGCAAGTTTAAATTCGGTCCATGAATAACCAAAATGGTCGAACTCATCCAGCATGCTCCAATTAAAAAGTATCGGGGTTTGTTTGCAAGATGTCTGCAAACTCTGCTTATTATTGCATGATTTTCTACATTACTATTTATAATTTCTTTGAATTAACGTAGAAAGCATATAGCAAACAGTGGCGCTATAATGAAAACTTTGCAGAGATTTGGCAATGTTAAAAAATTACAATTCGCTGGGTATTCAGATTATTTTCATTGTAAACCCAATTGGCAAAAACAGTTAATATCCTTTATGTAACTGTATCTTCATGTTAACGCTAAATTCTTCCTTTTAGTGATATTTTTAGTTTTGAGCAAGAGTTGTCTGGCTGATTTTACCGCAATGTTCGACTTCTAGAGCATAGAAAACTCTTTACATTCTGACTTTAGAGTTGTGCTGATTATCCTCTTTATATATAAGCTATCGACCGCTTCTTAAAACGTGATGAAAATTTAAAAATATAAGATAAGACAATATGTTAATGATATTTTCTCTTATTGTCCTTGGATTTTCCTAGGTCTATTCTTCCAATAGATTGGAATTAATTACATTACTTTAACTTCAAGCATCCATGATAAGTGCTGTGCAAAAATGTACTTCATCTTCTAGATATAAGGGTTGAATCTCAGCAGGTTTAAGATAAAACGCTCGACTTATATGCTTCGTGTGTATAGATCTGTGAGGTGACGAATGTGTTCATCTTCAAGTCTTCTACGCAGTAAAGATATGATTCACCTAACGCATAGACAGTGGCAAAAACACATACATTTGTTGATATTTTGCTCGTCATCATCTTTGCAGAAGAGTTTAAAAGTATTGAAGAGCGTAAAGATTGAACCAAATAGGTCTGATTGAAGCGGAATACGGGCTTAAAGCAAAATTTGCTCTGTAGTTGCCTCATCTACATTAACTTCTTGAGCTAATCTTTATATAATCATGCGATACCTCTCAAACAAGACTTTCTATGACACCTGCATGCAAACTATTAAAAGCCAATAAAATCGAATACAGCATTCATGAATATGAACATGATGCCAATGCCAAAAGTTTCGGGTTAGAAGCTGCTGAGAAATTGGGGCTTTCGGTGGAAGAAGTCTTTAAAACTTTATTAGTCACGGATGAAAAACAGTATTTTGTTGCCATCTTACCGGTACATCATCAACTCAATCTGAAAAAAGTAGCGCAGGCCGTAGGATGCAAAAAACTCCAGATGGCAGATCCTAAACATGCAGAACGCTTGACCGGTTATCTGGTCGGCGGAATCAGTCCCATTGGTCAAAAGAAACGATTAAAAACGGTGATTGATGCCAGCGCAGAACAGTTGAATACGATCTATGTCAGTGGCGGTAAAAGAGGCTTGGATATCGGAATAAAACCAGCTGATCTTGCCAATGTGCTCAATGCACAGTTTGTCGATGTACTGGATACATAAGATCGAAGTACGATGATCACCTAAATTCATAGAACCTGAAGTGATAGATTTAAAATGGCTGCATATTTTTTGGTCGGAAATAACAGTAAATCATTTTATACGTTTGTATATTAGATAAGTTAAAACACAGCCTGACTGTGTACACAACAAGGAATGAAAACAAAAATATAAATTATGATGCGGAGCATAATGGATGAAAATTCAAAATAAAAAATGACCACGGTTCTGTCTGACATTATCTGCAATGGCGATGCTTTCTGCGTTGCCGAGTGTACAGGCCGCTACTTCGTCTTCAGCAGCACCTGCCAATTCACAGCAGGTTTTCTTTGTCGGAAATAACTGGGATGGCACAGTAACCGTGATTCGTCCATCGGGTGATTTTGGCAAAATAGGCGTCATTAACATGATTCCTGACCGTAAAGAGCGCCTTAAGGAAATTCACCTGAATCCAATCAAACTGATTGCTTATACTTATTCAGACTACAGCTGGTGAAGGCAATGACCAGCTGGTGGATGATATGTACTCGACACCAGACGGTCAGTCAGTCGTTGCATCGCGCCCAAGTTTCGCTGATGTGGTATCGATTAATATCAAAACCGGCAAGATTAACTGGCGGACGCCTGTTGAAGGCTTCCGTGTCGACCATATGGCAGTATCACCAGATGGGCAGCGCATCGCTGTATCTGCATCTTCAGGAAATGTGGTGCATGTACTGGATATCCATACCGGTAAAGAGTTGGGCCGTTTCAGCACTGGCGATAAACCGCATGAAAACATTTACTTCGATGGCGGCAACAAGATCCTGAACTCTGCCATCGGCAATGTTGAAACCTCGATGGATGCACAGTGGCAAGACTTTACTAAAGGTAAGCGTTTTATCACTATCGCAGATGCCAACACGCATCAGGTGCTAAGAAAAATTGACTTCAGACCTGCACTGGATGCATTTGGTCGTAAAGATTTATCCAACTCAGTACGACCAATGGTATTTAGTAAGGATGAAACCAAACTGTATGCCCAGGTTTCATTTTTTAATGGGCTGATTGAGTACGATCTGAATCAGAACAAGATTAGCCGGATCGGACAGCTCCCTGGCAGTGACAGTATCCCGAAAGACCGAACCAAATGGGTGAATGATTCACGCCATCATGGCCTATCAATCAGTGCGGATGGTGAAAAGCTCTGTGTCGCCGGTACGATGGATAACTACGCTACGATTGTAGATCGCAAAACACTGACAGCCGGGAAACTGATTTCTGCAGGTAAACCTTATTGGGCAACGCGAAGCCCGGATGGTCGTAGCTGTGTAATTTCAGAAAGTGAAACAGATGTAGTCACAGTGATTGATTTTGCCACAGGCAATAAAGTGCTGAGTGTGCCGGTAGGAAATCATCCACAACGCGTCCGGATTGGATATGCACCAGCAGACTGGTCAACGCCGTAGTCAATCGTCGATGAGCGAAAAAGACAGCTTTTTGATAAAGGCTGTCTTTCTTTAGCTGAGGACATAAAAATGAATGATAAAACAATTCTGTTCTATGTAATACTCGGATTGCTATTGTTTGGGACTTTAGTCGGTATTGGCTATCAGGTACGACAAGAAATCTATCGGACGAATTTTACTGATCAGACCCATTCTGATCCGGTCCTGCCAGCTGAAAAATCGGCAAGCTATATATCTGTTAACTCTCCTGAGAATAGTCAAACTACGAAGAAGGAACAGAACGATACGGTTGCAAAGCAAAGCGAATTATCAAAGCAACAAGAACAGTTATATCTGGACTTTACTCAGATCATTAACGCTTTAAGTGAGGGACAACGACCAGATCCTCACCAAGTCAGTTTGTTGATCACTCAGCAGCAAAAACTGGTAGAGGCCCAACTGGTGAGCAAGGCCGAAGCGAAAGCACGAATTGATTTTCTGATTAAGGTTCTGCCTGAAATGGATCATGAATTGCATCGGGCATTGCGAGTATTAGAACAAACTCGAATTTGAAAAATTAGATCCAGATGCATCTTTCATTATTCTAAGCCTAAAAATTGCTCTCATAAAAAAGCCCAAAATATGATTTGGGCCTTTAAATACATACTTTAAAAAGCTAAGTATCTTTATAAACAGTTCGCAGGCTTGGGTACACCAGCCAAACGGCTTAAGTGACGGGCAACTAGACCAGTATTAAACTTTTCCTGAAGCATGGCATTATTGATATCGGCACTGACAGTTTTCATTAAAAATTTAATCAGTGGGCGTGTTGCTGGTGAATGACCAAACTGCTGATAGAACTGACGTACCGCTTGCAGAATTTCAAAATGCCAAGGAGTTAAGCTCAGTTCCAGACTATCGGCCAGCACTTGAGCGACTTCTTCATTCCAGATGGTATAGTCAACCAGATGGCCATCTTGATCCAATTCTAAATTCATATCTAACTCATTTATTATTTCATTGAAATGCAGCGATTAAACTCGAGGCAAAGATCTGCAAAATCCGCATAATTCAAAAGCTTTATCTGATCAGGCAAAGGCTGTACTAATAACTCCGCATCATTTTTCAGTATGTGAATTTTCGGCAAGCTTTGAAGAAATGAATGCTCTAGCAGCAAAACCGCTTCACCCATCAGCACGACCTGATCACCCATTGTATAAGTTTGAGCCAGTTGCTCTAGGATCTGCGCTGTTGCCGAATAGCTGGATTGGATCAGATAAAGTGTGTGATTTGACATTTTTATATCCTTGTTCCTTACCAATACATCACATGATCAAAGCTTTGAATAAATTCAGAATTAAGCTCAATAAATTCGATTTCTTGTTCGCTCTGTGCCACAAATGAGGAATGCTGGTTTTTTTTCTCAATCAGAATCGGAGTGAGATCATAAAACTCGAAACTGTCGACCATATTTGATGCCAGTTTGAATGCATGATGCACCTGGTCAAATTGCAGGTCTGAATGCAGCAAACTGAGGGCAGCACTTTGTAGCAGGACTTTAACTTCTGCGCCAAAAGTTGCCAGGACCATCGTAGCCGATAGGCTTTCATGCACCTGCAGACTGGTCAGATTGGCTTGGGTTAATATAACAAGTACAGATTTCACACAAGATTCCTTGGAAAAGCAACACATTCTAAAAAATGAAACATCTAGAATTGAATGAGACGTTGTGAGGATTGAACAGCATCGGCAAGTTCACCTAAACCGACCAATTCAAAGGCATCTGCCAGATTATGCTGGTGAATATTGTGACGTTGAGCATTGTCCGGATCTGTAATGCCACGCGCCAATGCTGCACTTACACAGACTGGAAGGCGAATCTGTAGCGCTTGCCATGCGTGTGTAAGATGACGTTGATCGTCGGGTACCCATTGCAGTGCATTTGCGACCGATACGCTGTCCTGATAGAAGAATACACGGAATGTTTCCTGTTTATCTTGCAAGGCCTGAGCCAAACCCAGGGCATGCCAGGCATAAATGGAAGTCGGTGCGGAGGTAACAAGAATTAAGGTGCTCATCGAAATTCACTACAGGCTTGATCAATAGCAACAGATTGATCTTGGCTTCATCAGAAAGTAGGTAGTATAAATGATTTTAGTGACGGGTGGATTAGGCTTTTTAGGCTCACATATTGCTTTAAGTCTGTTAGCACAAGGACTAGAGGTCATTGTGGTCGATAATTTGGCCAATGCCAACTTACAGACTCTGGAGCGTCTTGAATTTATCTCCGGCATGTACGTACCTTTTATCAAGATTGATATTCGCAATACCCCAGCATTGAACAAAGTCTTTGAGCAGCATTCGATTCAGGCTGTGGTACATACCGCAAGTTTTAAGTCACTGGAAGAATCAGTATTAAAACCACTTGAATATTATAATGATAATGTCAGCTGTATTATGAGTCTCATGCGTGCCATGCAACGTACCGGAGTGCGTCATCTGGTACATTTATCCAGTCTGGCGGTATATGGACAATCTGGCACAGATTTAAGCGAAGATCTGCCTTTTAACTATACCTATCCGAATCCCTATATCAAATCGCAACAGATGGTTGAGGAAATTATCCGCGATACTGCCAAAACTGACAATGAATGGCGGATTGCAATCCTACGTCTTTCCAATATCGCAGGTGCCTTTGAACACGGTGTACTGGGGGAAGCAGTGCCACCTTTGCCAAAAAATATTTTGCCTTTGGCGATGCAGGTCGCTGCACAGCAACGTGAATATCTGGAATTACGCCGTCAGGCTCATACTGCGGATGGCACAGTAGAACGCAGTTTTCTGCATGTCGCAGACTGTTGTGATGCCGTGATCAAGTCCTTGCAATGGCTGTCACAACAGCAGGAATTAAAATGTGAAGCCTTTAATATTGCTGGTGAATTGATTTCCATACAGGATTTGCTAGATCAACTGGCTGAAGTGACTCAATCTGCAATCAAAACCATGGATGCTTTACCATATCCCCATTCGGAAATGGATCAATTGGGGGCGAACATTGAAAAGGCGCGAAATATTCTACATTGGCAACCTCAGCGATCACTCAGAAAGATGCTTGAGGATGAATGGTTGTTTTATCAGAATATGCTCAGAGGGCAGTAAGTAAGAGTATTTAGCTTATATTTGATAATAATTATCATTTACATCATTACTGTAATCGATTACTTTAAATAAATAGATTAAATCATTGATATAGAAATTCCTAAAATCAGTAATAGGCAAGAAGAATTGAGGTTGAACATGCAAACACGTATTGAACATGACACGATGGGAGAGGTGGCTGTACCGAGTGAGGCTTTATGGGGCGCTCAGACTCAGCGTAGCTTGCAAAATTTCAAAATTGGCAATGAGCGGTTGCCACGGCCAATGATTCGTGCCATGGGACTCGTCAAAAAAGCGGCTGCCTTGACCAATGCCGAGCTAAACCAGATTCCCCAAGAACTGTCACGCTATATCGTGGATGCGGCAGATGAAGTCATCAGCGGGAAATGGGACAGTCAATTTCCACTGGTAGTCTGGCAAACTGGTTCAGGTACACAAAGCAATATGAACTGTAATGAGGTGATTGCCAATATTGCCAACCAGAAATTGGGCAATCATTTAGGGGCACAAAAACCGGTTCATCCAAATGATCATGTCAATCGTGCCCAATCTACCAATGATTCATTTCCAACTGCGATTCATGTGGCTGCGAGCTTGCAGATTAATGAACTTTTAATTCCGGCTGTCACACGTTTACGCGATACTTTATATGCCAAATCTCAGGATTTTGCCGATATTGTAAAAATTGGCCGGACACATCTACAAGATGCTACGCCTTTAACCTTGGGGCAGGAATTCAGCGGTTATGTCTCTCAGCTGGATCATGGGCTTCTTCGTCTAGAACAGGCATTGGTCGGACTATATGAATTACCATTAGGCGGTACAGCGGTTGGTACCGGTCTGAATGCCCATCCTGATTATGCCGTTCAGTCTGCTAAAACCCTGGGACAATTAACTGGCTTGCCATTTGTAACTGCGCCAAACAAGTTTGAGGCTTTGGCAGGCCGTGATGCTGCGGTATTTGCTTCTGGTGCATTAAAGACTTTAGCGGTTAGCCTGAATAAGATTGCCAATGATATTCGCTGGCTAGCCAGCGGGCCACGTTGTGGTTTTGGTGAATTGCGTATTCCTGAAAATGAACCGGGTTCTAGCATCATGCCGGGTAAGGTGAACCCGACGCAAAGTGAAGCGATGACGATGGTGGTCGCGCAAGTTCTCGGAAATGACACCACCATTAACGTGGCAGGTGCATCAGGTAACTTTGAACTGAATGTATTTATGCCGGTCATTGCCTATAATCTGTTGCAATCCATCCAGCTTTTAGGCGATGCGTGTAACAGTTTTAATGATCATTGCGCCGTAGGCATTGAGCCGAATCATGAGAAAATTGAACATTTCCTGCATGATTCTTTAATGCTGGTCACGGCATTGAATCCGGTCATTGGTTATGAGAATGCAGCCAAGGTTGCCAAAACAGCTTATAAGGAAGGAAAAACCTTAAAACAGGTGGCTGTTGAACTGGGTTTAGTCACCGCTGAACAGTTTGATGAAGTGGTGCGTCCTGAACAGATGGTCTCACCGAATGCTAAATAAGGGCCGGAGCACTTTTATTTTCAATCTTTACGCCTGTTTTATCATGGAATAGTCAGCAGTGGTTTTTATCTCAGGCAGAGTTGCGTACAATAGTGTTAGATGAGATTAACCACTGATGATTGTTTTATGCTTGATATTTATTTAACAGATGTTCAAAGAAAGGTGCAATTCAAGGATTATCCAGGTGAGCATCCTGTTAAATTTATTCTGAATTTCAAAAAGATTTTCCCAAGTGTGATGGAACTTCTTTTACCTGTGCTTCCCGATAATGAAAATCTGGAAGAAATGTCTTGGGAATCGACCAGCGATGATTTTGAAACCTTCCAGATGTTCTTAACTGGATGGGGTATTATCGAACTGCGTTTAAAAGCAATTACCCAGTTTAAAGATAAAGCATTTGCGGATCGTCTGGTTAAACAAGCCCAACAGAAACGCAAAGACTATCAAAAACAGCAGACTAAACTAACCACAGTTGAACTGGATTATTTGTTTATGCATGAGATGCATGCTCTGATTGATGCAGAGCTGGTGGAACTTGGTGAGAAATTCTATTTACCGATTTTACGTGAGCTGTGGAAGACTAAAGTATCTGCTCAGGTGTTGAACGCGAAGTTTTAAACGGGTTTTTTAGCTTTTATTTATAAAATTAATCTTCCAATTTTGGGGGATTAATTTTTATCTGCAAGATGAGATTTATTTCATGATGTGCTCTCTCTTAGAATAGCCTAAGCAAGATTAAATTTGGTGATTGAAGGTCTTTATTCTTAAAATTTTGATCAATAATAGCGCATGTTGAACCATTGTTTAGCGTCAGGCACTCGCATAGGGCAGTAGTTTTAACGATTGTTCAAAAAATAGATGAAAATGATCATTTTTAGCTAAAAAATATATAAAAATATCAATTAAATAGCCTAGCAATTCAGTTCATTATTTTTTAAGGTATATAGGCTTTATCTCACGTTAAAGCAAAAGTTTCATTGATTAGCTATCCTTCATAAAAATAACTGAAGGTTCAAATTTTCCCGAAGATATATCCCAGGATTTTCAAAAATGTCGAATCAGTTTTTAGATTTAATTACTAAACGCCGTACTATTTATGCTATTGCCAAGAATGTTGAACAATCTCCTGAACATCTAACTGATTTGATTCAGACTGCAATTAAGCAAAGTCCATCTTCTTTCAATTCACAGTCTTCGCGCGCCGTCATTTTATTCAATTCAGAACATGAAAAGTTCTGGGGCTTCGTCGCAGATAAATTAAAAAGCTATGCCAAAGATGAAGAAAGCGCTGCAAAAACCACAGCAAAAATGGCCAGTTTTGCGGCAGGGCTAGGCACTGTTTTATTTTTTGAAGATCACACAGTCGTAAAAGGCTTACAGGAACAATTCCCATCTTATGCTGATAACTTCCCAATCTGGGCAGAGCATTCGACTGCGATCGCACAATTTGCAACCTGGACAGCATTGCATACAGAAGGTCTAGGCGCATCATTGCAGCATTACAATCCGATCGTGGATGAACAGGTACATGCGGAATGGGACATTCCATCGAACTGGAAGTTGCGTGCACAGTTGGTCTTTGGTTCGATAGAAGGCGAGCCACGTGCCAAAGATTATCTGGCAGATGAAGAGCGCTTTAAAGTCTTCCAATAAGCTGAGATTCATATCTGCACTTAACACGGTTTAAGGGCAGATATTTTTTAGATCTCGATGAAATCCCAATCAGCTTCATTAAAATTAAGTTAAAATAGCGTGCTAATGAAAATTGATGAGTAAGACCGAATGTCGAAAAACACGCAAAACCTATCACCTTTACAAGAACTGATCGCAGAGCAAAAACTACTTTGTGAAGAAGTAGGCTCGGCTTATGTTGAAGTGAGTGGTGGTGATGTGGTTGCGGTGGCCGTACATACCTTGAAACAAGATCCGATTGTCGGCATCCGTAAAAAGCCTGAAACGGCTGAAAATATTAGCTGGTATATTTATGGTGGAGAACCTTCAAGTGAAGAAACTTTTGAAACCATGACAGTACGTGAATTACAGGACATTGCACCAGAAGTTTTACCGTATCTGGCTCTGGAAACAGGTTTTCGTTTCATGATCGATGCCGATGATTATGAAGATGTCTGGAAAGAAGAAATTTAAATGCTAAAAAAATCATCTTTCATTTGTGCTGGATTATTATTAGGACTGAGTAGCGTAGTCTTCGCACAGCCGCTTTCACAAAGTGCCTATGATGAGTTTATTTCAGCACAGACTAAAATCGTGAATGAAACCAAACATATTTTAGATGAAGATGATCAAAAGGCAGATGCACAAACTCAACGTCAGGCTTTCTGCAAACGACTGAAAGCCTATCAGGATATTCAAAAGGTGTCCGAAGAAAACAGCAGTCTGGATATGGCGCCCACGATGGCTATGATTGCCAAAAACTTTCTTGAGCGGCAGGATCAAAGTTTGACTCAATCTGGAATGACTACAAACGTATTTTGTAAAAATAGGGATGTAGAATAAATCATAAAATACTTTTCATTCTCGAACGTTTTTCGCAGTAGACTAAAAATAAATAAGTCTGTTTTACAATCAAATTTTATAGATATTAAAACCTGAAAGACCATCTCCCGAATATCATTTAATAAAGAAAATGTTAAGTTAATTTAAATTTATTTTGATGTGAATACCTCATATCCCGGGGATATATCAGCGGTAGTCAAATATATTGATAAGAATAAATGAATAATCTGGATTTTTATAATTTTCTGAAAATGTCTTATATACGTGATGTAATTTCTTGAACAGGATAATTTAAGTAGGATAGCGTGATTGCACGTTTATATTTAAGCTAATAACTTGAACATCCTAAGATATTAAAATAGCCTAAGCAATACATAATTTTAACAACTTTATCAAGAAAGGGAGAGAGGGGAAATTTATAATGTTGATGTTTACTACCTGTAACTCATTTGGACTTAAGACGTATTATTCTAAACAGAATCAAGTGGATTAATAAGCTACTTATGAATAGTCATTTTTTGATAAATAATAAGCAATGAATAATTAAAAACAATATTTTCAAAATTACCTCAGTCTATTTGGGTAATAACAGCGAGTTAGTTTAAGAAACACTCTGACCTAAAAGTGGTTTACATGTTATTAAATCCCAGTTTTAAGATTTTCATTAATTTTATTTAGTCTGCACCACAACTCAACCATCTTCTTTCATATTTATAGATAGCCAAATATCCATCCAGATCTAAAATCGTAATTTTAAATACTTACAAATCGATTATGAATTATTTAGCCTAAGCAAAATATATCCCCATAAAATAGCCTAAGCAGGATTTTATATTTAAAAATTTCGCAATTGATTAATTCCAAATATAAACCCACTATAAACACTTAAACAAAGAAATCATGGAATTCTCAAATGATCCTAAATTATCAACTTCAACACCACGAAACGTCAGTACTATCTCCAATGGTCTTTATTCATGGTTTATTCGGTAGTTTAAGTAATTTAGGCGTACTAGCTCGATATTTTTCTGAGCAAAGAACCGTGATCCAACTTGATGTATGCAATCATGGTCTTTCTGCTCATAGTTCAGACTTAAATTATCAGCTTATGGCTGAAGATGTCCTAGAAACTTTATCCAGTTTAAATATTCAAAAGTTCGTAGTAGTAGGGCATTCCATGGGTGGGAAAATTGCCATGAAATTGGCTGATTTAGCCCGTGTACAAACTGAAAGGTTGGTCGTCCTGGATATTACACCAATCCAATATCATGAGAGTCATCATACTGAGATTTTTAAAGCTTTATTTGCGGTGCAGCAAGCAAATGTTGCTTCACGACTTGAGGCAGCAAAAATTATGCGTGAATACATTCATGAAGAAATGGTAATTCAGTTTTTATTAAAATCCTTTAATAAAGGGCAATGGCTCTTTAATGTTCAAGCTTTATTTGATCATTATCCAGATATTATGGCTTGGGAAAAGGTCGAAAAAGTTAATCAGCCAGCTTTATTTCTTCGTGGCGGTAATTCTTTTTATATCTCAAAACCTGAACATTTTGCGGCAATCAATGAACAATTTTCTCAGGCGAAAATTGAATGCATTGAAAATACAGGACATTGGCTGCATGGTGAAAAGCCAGATGAAGTCATTAAACATATGCAGACTTTTCTAAATTAATTTACGATTTCGCACTTAAGGCTGAAATGTTTGAGTCTGTAATTGTCCTTCATGAATGAGTTGATGCGCCATTTCAGCTGTTTTCTTTAAACCGGGCATACGATATTCAGTATGTCCAAAATCTTTAATGGATTTCCAGCGACCGCCCCAGGTTAAACCCACCGATTCTGCAATCTGGCCAAACAGTTCATAACCACGCATGGCCCATGGATCACGTTCACTAATCACCACCTTGCCATTCCGCTTAAAGGTAATATCCGCGGCCAGACCAAACTGATGATAACTTTGAAAGCCTTTGGCCTTGGTAATATTACTGTTGGTCGCCAAAGAGTTTTGCCTTTCCGGACTTCGATAACCTTCGAGTAAAACCAGCTCATAACCATGCTGTTCGCGCATAATTTTAAAAACCATCAGTAAGCGCTGTTTAAATCGCGGATTCATCTTATGCCATTTACGGTCTGCTGTGCTGATATTTGGATTTATATGAATGTCTTCAATATTCAGATTAAGGCTTTGCGCTGAAATTACAGAATGATTTGCTAAAGATTCTTCTTGTAAGGCTTCGATAATAAGCTGTTCATCAACTTCAGTTGGAGCTGTTAATATTTGCCCATCTAATAATGCATAAATCTGTGGATCAACTTTCCTTAAATATTCAACTTCAAACCTACTTGCAGTAAGTGGCTGAGTGAAAGCGAACATTAAAATACTGGCAAATAAGCTAAATCCTGAAATCAAAATCCACCACTGCTGCAAATACCATTCAGACTGAAGATGCTCAGGCGATGCCGCCTGATGAAATTTCTGAACAAACTGTTTTGCTTGAGAAAATTGTTGTTTGCTTTGTGAAATCAAATCAAGAAAAAAATCCTGTATTCTTAATCGAAACTCGTAAGACAGCAAGGCTAACATAGCTAAGCTTAATAGAATAAAGCTGCTCAATATAATCAAAATCATCAGTTGAATGATTGATCTAATAATAATTCAAAAATTTTTTTTTATTCATCGATATAAATTTTCCAACGGCGTCATTTTTTAAGTCTTTATTTTTATAAGTGTCCATCATATTTATTTGAAAATTGAGTTAGGGTAAATGAATCGTAATATAGGCTTGTTCAGCAGGCGCGCTAATCAAATTTTGATATTGAGAAAAAACAGCAGCTTGTTCTGTTGACAAGGCATATTTAAAAACCACAAAGCTGATCACGGCAAATAATAATAAAAATATCAGAATCCAGAAAAATGGTAATTCACGATGGATAATATGTCGGATTTGATCTGGAATTGCTGAAAAAGGAGAAAAAGCAACTTTTTTACCCTTGAGATAATCAATCTGATCTCCGATACGAGCAATCAGACTATTTAAATGCTCAATAGATTCAATTCGATATTTTCCATGGAATCCCAATAAAAGGCAATAATGATATACCTCTAATACTGCCAGACGTTGCTTATCTTTATGGCGTATTTCTTCCAGATATTCAAAGAAGCGATAACCTGCAAGTTGTGAACCAAAAAGGCTTAACTGCAAGGGACTGATCATCCAGGAATTTTGCAGATCAAAAAATCGCTCATCCTGTTGGGTGACAATTGTTTCATCTATTAAAGCGCAATAGGCATATTTTGCATCTTGAATATCTTCAGCTGAAAATTGCATCTGGCGTGCCTGATGTTCAAAACTTTTCAACATCTCCAGAATTTTTTCACGGAAAGACTCTATATTTACAGGGACATAGTGATTTTTTAACAGGAAAACAATATAGAAGCCGTCATGCAGTAAATCTACCAGACTATTCGTAGAGGTAGGGTAGGTTTCTACAGGTTGCATGGCTGTATAATCTACTCCGATTTGATCGCCATCAAAGAGTGAAAGAGGAGTGTTAGAGATTGTATTCATTAATATTTTTATCCATTCATGACAGCAATAAGTTCAATCGCGATATCCTGAAAGCCATTCGGGATATAAACACAAATCGATTCTGAATCCAGCATGCGCTGATACAGTTCATTATTGGGTTCAATCTCAAAATAATGAACGCCGGAACGTACCGGAATTGCAGTAGGCACCTGCATGAGATGCTGAACGGGTACAGCCGGTAAAGCTGCAACCACGCGCTGTTCTACATCTATAGTACTACCAATTTTAAAACGGATCGGAACATAGGCAATCAAGTCATGTGCAGGCATAACACTACTTGATACAGCAAGATATAACCGCGTATTGTGACTGATCTTATCGGTCTCCAGACTGCCAAACCAATAGGATGGGCGAGTTTCTTTTAAGCTGATACTGATATATCGATTCGAAATAATTGTATCGAGTAAATCTCTGAGAATAATATCCAGCTGATTGAAGCTGTCGTATAGATGATGATGCTGATACTGCGGCAATTGATCAATGTCATAGGCTGTTGAAAAGGTAAGTAGGGAACCACTGAGTCTTAAAAGTTCCGCATATAGCCGTTCCGGATGAATTTGTGGATACTGCAAAATATGATTTAAGGTTGCATAAGCAGTATTTAAGGCATTCACCAGCCAGAAAGAGACAATATCCCCAGAACGAAATTCAATCAGTTTCTGTTCGTTTTCACGGTTATTGGATTGAATCGTTTTAATCTTGGCCCGGATGATATTCAAAGTTCGCTTTAAATTGTCTAGCAGATATTCACAGGCCTGAATATGTAAAATTGGAGGAATGAATTTATGATCAAAAATAAAATTTCCAGAACTTTGTCGTTTGATTTGAGCAACCGGAAGATATAAATAACCATCCAGAGGCTGCTGAGGTTCTTGGCCAACTTCAAAAAGTTTAAATTCTGCCCGACGGCGTAACAGGGTGATCTCTGCAGTAGTGGCATCGGTGAATAAATCATGGGTCGAGATTAAATGTGAGTGATAACGACTAGATTGAGTGTTTTCGACATGACTTACATTTTGCTTGTTCGGCTGTAGCATTGGCAAAGCCAAATAAATTTGCATTTCACCACGCAGGTTTAAGGTATCCAGTTGTACAGGTTCTGGTAATAAATCCTGTGCAGGCGCCTGATAAATTTCACCATCTTGCCAGATCATTTCAATTTTACTTAATGCCAATATATGCATATTGAATTGAGCTTCATCAAATTGAATGGACTGGATCCCGTGAGCAAAAGGAAATGTCGCCCGAATCATATGACTCAAGCGTTGCTCATGATAGGCATCCTGTAATTGAAAATGTTGCGGTCTTAAAAATAGACCTTCGCCCCACAGTACTTTTTCTGCTTTAAACATTTTAATATTTACCACTCATTCTTGGATTCATCATTGGCATATATACCCAGTAATTCATGTACGTTTTCGATCGGATTCTCGTTCTTGATTACTTGAGCCAGCCATTCATGTAATGGCATCTGACTCCATTTAATCGTCTTTTGCAGCATGTAGCTCACTGGACTATGCGGTTCATGAGATTGAAAATATCGAGCGATGTCTTGTAATAACTGCATGGCCTGTTGACGGTTGGCCAGATGGTTTTGGGCTTGAGGTCGAAATTCTTGTATATTTTCAGGCGAGGTATTCATCACTATTATTTCAGGTATTTTGAGAGTGCCGAATTGCGGTGTATTTATTTGATCCTGAGATATTGAAGAAATATCAGTTTTATAAATGCGCTTAATACTGGAGAAGATCGATTCAAGTTGAGAATCTGTGCTCGCGTAACTCGGTGCATTTAGACCCAGTAAATGATCCAGTGTATTTTTAAGATACAGCCATTGGGTCTGAATCTCGAGAAGAAAACCTTCATTCTGGCTTAAAACTGTTTGAGAAGTTTTCAGCAACGATTGCTCAAAATGCTCCAAATCCTGAACAGTATTATTTTCAGAGTAGTCATCTTGCTGTTGTTTGAGTTTAATATTGCGTTGATGTAAGAATGCCTCATAATCACCTAAATTATAAAAAGGCGCAGAGCTGACCAAAGGCATCTGTTTCATCAGCATTGGCAGTTGCGTAATCAAACCTTGTAATAATCCAAAACGTTGATCAAGATCATCCTCTTCGATTTGAGGATGTAACGTGAACCAGTATCGCTCAAGGCTTTGCTGGGTCAACTCTAATCCTCGAGCAATTCCTTCAAAACCATAGAGATGACTCCAAGCTTCTATAAGCCAGGTATATAGACGGATATCCTTGGTTTTTTCAGTTAATAATTCAATCGTTTTATCATGTACAAGTTGCCAATCGGCCTGTTTTGGTTCCGAGACCCAGTCACCTTGCTCCAATAAAGGATCATCACGAGTTCTGGCCTTGTTAATCACATGAAAATCATTTGAAAATGAATAGTCCACACCGCACGGCTGATCGACTGAAATGTCTTGCAATAAATATTCAAATTCCAGGCTCATCTTTATTCCAATTATTATATTTTATTTGTTTTTATTTTTAGGTTACTTCAACTAGGCAGCATCTGCTTTATTGCTTTTAGAACGTACTTTTTGCGCTATTTTAACTTTCGGATCTACGCTATAAGAAATTTCATCATTCTTGATCTCAATGTGAATCAGTTTAGGAATCTTTCCCTCACTCATGGTTCTCAATATTTCTGTAGCCAAAGCAGGCAATACTGAAGCATTTAAAATATGATCAATATTGCGCGCACCACTATCAACCTCGGTACATCGGCTGAGCAGAAGTTCGAGCAAGTCCCCACTATAAGTGACCTGGGTGACATATTGCTGCTGAATGCGTCGGGTAATTTTCCCCAGTTTATGCTGAATAATCTGGATCAATAGCTCATCGTGTAAAGGATAATAAGGCACAATCTGCATACGCCCTAAAAATGCCGGTTTAAATTGCTGATATAAACTTGGTTTGAGCAGTTCAATTAATCTATTTGCATCCGGCCAGTTTTCGACGGGTTGATTTAAACAGGCCTGCATAATGGCACTAGAACCGGCATTTGAAGTTAATAAGATTGTCGTATTTTTAAAATCAATCAGCCGACCTTCGCTATCTTCCAGCATGCCTTTATCAAAGACCTGATAAAATAATTCCTGCACATCAGAATGAGCTTTTTCGATTTCATCCAGTAAAATCACACTATAAGGATTACGACGCACTGCTTCAGTCAACACACCACCTTGACCATAACCGACATAACCTGGAGGAGCACCTTTTAAGGAAGACACGGTATGTGCTTCCTGATATTCCGATATATTGATCGTGATCAGATGCGACTCACCTCCATACAATTCTTGAGCCAAGGCCAGGGCAGTTTCAGTTTTTCCCACACCGCTTGGACCAAGCAATAAAAATACACCTTGTGGTTTGTTCGGATCATCCAGTTTTGCTTTAGATGTTTTAATACCTTGGACCAGTTGATGCAAAGCAAAGTCCTGACCCATCACACGCTGCGATAATTTATCTTGGAGTTTTAAGACCTGTCGAATTTCATCATTCATCATTTTACCGACTGGAATTCCGGTCCAGTCAGAAATGATCTGATGAATCATAGGGACTGTTACACGCTCGAACACAAGTGGGTGATCAGCCTGAATCTGGGTCAAACGCTGCTGTAATACTTTAATTTTATTTTTATTTTCAATTTTTTTGGATTGAACCTGTAATAATTTTATTTCCTGAACCAGTTGAAGTTCTTGCTGCCATTGCAGGCTTATCTGAGAAATTTCTTGTTCCAAATTTGAAATATTTTCTGATAATTCAATTAAACGTGTCTGATGACACGGAAAATTTTGATGCTCCTGATTTAAAATCTCATGTTCAAGCCGAAGATTATGCAGCTGCGCCTGTAACTGGTCTAACTTTGCAGGTTGTGCATTTTGGCTCAAAGCAACTCGTGCCGCGGCTGTATCTAATACACTAATGGCCTTATCCGGTAATTTCCGTCCACTGATATAACGATGCGAGTTACGTACCGCAGCAGCAATTGCTGCATCATCAATCTGCAACTGAAAATGCTGAGTCATGACCGGAATCATGGCACGCAACATATCGATGGCGACTTCCTCAGTAGGTTCTTCTACCTTTACTACCTGAAAACGGCGGCTAAGCGCAGCATCTTTTTCAAAGTATTGTTTGTACTCCGCCCAAGTGGTAGCGGCGATAGTACGCAGTTCTCCTCGTGCCAAAGCTGGTTTTAACAGATTGGCGGCATCATTCTGACCAGCCTGACCACCTGCACCAATCAGCGTATGGGCTTCATCAATAAACAGGATAATAGGATAACTGCAGGACTGAACTTCTTGAATGATTTTCTTCAGGCGATTCTCAAACTCGCCTTTTACACTGGCACCTGCTTGTAATAAGCCCAGATCCAATACATGAAGTTCTACATTTTTGAGTACATCAGGTACCTGATCATTCACAATTTTCAGGGCCAATCCTTCTACTACAGCAGTCTTACCGACTCCCGGATCGCCGGTAAGTATGGGATTGTTCTGATGACGGCGCATCAGAATATCCAGCATCAAACGGATTTCAAACTCACGACCGATCACCGGGTCGATTTGGCCTTGGCGTGCTTTTTCAGTCAGATTAATGGTGTATTGATCGAGTGCCAGTGTTTTATTTAATTTTAGCTGTGCGTTAGGTGAATCTTCTTTTACCTTAGTAAGCTGAGCATAGCTCGGGTTTTCAATACTCTGCTCGCAGAGCTCCAAAAAATGATGTTTGAGATGATCAATTGGAAATAGCTCAAATAAAGTAGAAGCACGAATCGTCATTTGATATAGATCAGGTGCAGTGAGCAGGGCAACCAGTAAATGTCCGCTGCGGATCATCGGATTCTGTTCTGCTGAAGCCAAAAGCCAGGCATGTTCTAATGCACGAATAATGGATTTGGCAAAGATAGGCGTACGAGAATTGCCTTTAGTCATTTGCTGAATGCTCTGATTCAGATCATGGGTTAGATCATCTTCGGAAATTTTATACTTTTTGAGCAATAATTTGAGATCGTTCAGGTCTGGCTGCTGTAGCAATTCTAAGAGAAAATGCTCAATTTCGATTTCATAATTTCGCTGTTTGATGCAGAAATTCGCTGATTTCTCAAGGCATAGGCGTGCATGCTCAGATAATTTTGTAATCAAAATTTTTAAATTACTCATATTTTTCTCTTTTAGAATATACAGCCTGATGTTTTTGGAATTTATAGCTATATATTTGTTATTATTAGGTTTATTTTTATTTATTTAAGTTTTTCTATGAGCAATCAAGATATATTGGCTCAAGATTTTTGACATATTCTACTCAAGTCTATCCAAATGTCTGCATTCATTGGTCGGAATCTTACCATTTTAAAAATTACATAAAATAATTTAACAAAAACGCATTTATGTATTGACTTCCTGTGATAATTTTTTGTTAAATCCGCAACTAGATTTTTGAATTATAAAAATAGAAAAATAAATTTTGATTATAAAAATATAAAACAATAACCAAAAATTGAGGCTTATTTTGAAAAATAATCTAGGTTTTATTGTATTGCTCATCTCAGGGATGGCGCAGCTATGTTTTGCTCAAACCCATGCAGCAGAATTAAAAAAATCATGTATCAAGAGCTATCCACAAGCAAAAAATGATACTGATTCAACTATCATTGATTTATACCAGCAGTTATGCGACAAGACAGCAAGAAAAAATATGCATCTGCAGCAGCAATTGTCTACCCAAATTGCCAAACGCTATGTTGAAGTCGGTGATCATCTGAAAGCGCTCAATTTAATCGAGCAATTACATCAGCAAAATTACATTCATCAGAATTTAACTGATCTGAAATTCCTGGCAGGGATCGGGATCTCTTCCCAAAGCCTAGAACAGATGCGTAGTACAGAAGTCCGTGCCTTAAATGACTTTACCTACCCACAGGCCAAATCGCTGACTGAACATATTTATCTGGCACAGCCTGTAGCAAAATTTTCTGAATCTGCATCAACGACGGCGCGGAATTCAAAAGTAAAAAATACTAAAAATAAACCAAATAACCCAGTAAAACAAAGCCTAAGTCAAAACAAAAATAAAGTATCGAAAAGCAATCTAAAAAATAATACGGCTGCTATCAGTAATAAAAAAACAGAAAGTATCAGTACACGAACCCACACTCCTAGTACTAATCCATTTGGATCATTAAATAATAATTAATAAGGAAAATCATGATGGCTAAACGTGAAAGTGTACAAAAAAAATTACAGCGTATTCGACCACCACGGGTGCAATTGACCTACGATGTTGAGGTAGGTGATGGCCGTGAAGTCAAAGAGTTACCTTTTGTAGTGGGAGTTTTGGGAGATTTTTCAGCAGCGTCTGAACTTGAAAAAACCAAGCTCAAAGATAAAAAATTTATCAATGTAGACTTGGAAAATATTGATGAGGTGATGCAGTCTCTGGCGCCTCGTGCCAGTTTTCAGGTGGAAAATAGTTTGACTGAAGAGAGTGGTAAAATATCAGTAGATTTGGTTTTTAATGCAATGGATGATTTTCGGCCAGAACAGGTAGTCCAACAAGTCGAACCTTTGCGAAAACTGGTAGAAGCACGAGAACGTTTAACTGATTTACGCAATAAAATATCCAATAATGAACGTCTAGAAGATTTACTGGATGATATTTTAAAAAATACCGACCAAATCCGTAAAATGAGTATGGAGGCAGACAATGAATCACTCTAATGCTGCAACTACCACGAATGTTGCTATTGAAGAATACTCAATTCTGGACTCTATTGTTGAACGTAGTCGAATTGCGCGTAATGAAGAAGAACATGATCGGGCCAAAAGTTTGATTGGTGAGTTGGCCAAGGAAGTCATGGCCGGTACCGTTATAGTTTCAGACAATATGACCTTGGCTTTGGATAAACGCATTGCAGAAATTGATGCGCTTATTTCTACCCAGCTGAGCAAGATCATGCATCACGAGCAGTTTCAAAAAGTTGAGTCCACCTGGCGAGGGCTGTATTACTTTTGTCAGGAAACGCCATCACACTCTTTAATTAAAATTCGTATGTTGAATACGACCAAAAAAGAATTGATTAAAGATTTTCAAAGTGCCAGCGACTTTGATCAAAGTACTCTATTTAAAAAAATCTATGAAGAAGAATATGGTTCATTTGGCGGTGCGCCTTATGCGACCCTCATTGGTGACTTTGAGTTTGATCGCACACCTTCAGACCTGTATTTGCTCGAGCAGATTTCACATGTAGCATCAGCGGCACATGCACCGTTTCTCTCAGCTGCAAGTCCTTCCATGTTCGGATTGGAAACTTTTACTGATATTGATCGCCCACGCGATGTTTCTAAAATTTTTGAAACAGCTGAATATGTGCAATGGCGTTCATTCCGGGAAAGTGATGATGCTCGTTATCTGGCATTGACTATTCCACGAGTATTAGGCCGTTTACCTTATCATCCTAAAGATGGCAATACGACAGCAGGCTTTAACTATGTAGAAGAAGTTTCAGGTGAAAATCATAATGAATACCTGTGGATGAATGCTGCTTATGCTTTGGGGACGCGTTTAACCAATGCCTTTGATATGCATGGCTGGTGTGCTGCGATTCGTGGGGTTGAGGGTGGCGGTTTGGTCGAAGGTCTGCCAGTGCATACCTTTAAAACCAATGATGGAGAAATCATATTTAAGTGCCCGACTGAAATTGCGATTACGGACCGTCGTGAAAAAGAACTCAGTGATCTTGGCTTTATTCCATTAGTACATTGTAAAAATACCGATTATGCCGCGTTCTTCGGTGCCCAATCTATCCAAAAACCAAAGAAATATGATAACGATATTGCCAATGCCAATTCCGCATTATCCAGTCAGATACAGTACATTATGGCAGTCTCGCGAATCGCTCATTATTTAAAAGCAATGATGCGAGATAAGGTGGGAAGTTTTACATCTGCAGGAAATGTCGAAGCATTTCTAAACGACTGGCTGTCTCAATATGTACTTTTGGATGATGGCGCTTCACAGGAAGCCAAAGCACAGTATCCACTGCGTGAAGCTTCGATAAAAGTTGTAGAAAATCCGGCTGAACCTGGACATTACAAATCTGTGGTCTTTTTGAGACCGCATTTTCAGTTAGACGAGTTGTCTGTATCTTTACGACTGGTCACTGAGTTACCGCAGTCGAGTCATTAAGACCGCTGCTAAAATTATAAGAATATTTATAACAACAGGAAAATTATTAAAATGAAAGACATTTACATCCAGTTTCGTGGCAAATATAAAGTTGATGGTGAATCTCGTGATTCAGAACATAAAAGCTGGCTAGAAGCAAATTCCTGGTCGCACAACATTCGTCAGCCAAAATCTGCCACATCTTCCAGTGTAGGCGGTCATACCGCAGAACGAGTTGAACATTCCGACATGATTTTTATGAAAGATCTGGATGCAACCAGCCCAAAACTTTGGGAAGCTTGTTCGGCAGGTTATACCTTCGATGAGGTACAAATCGATTTTTATCGTGCTAATGGTGATAAACGCGTTAAATACCTGCAAATTAAATTAAAACATGTGCTGGTTTCTCAGGTCACTCCGACAGTAAATCAAGAAGGCGTTCCAACAGAAGCTTTTGGTTTGAAATATGCAGCAGTTGAGTGGACGTATAATCAGCAAGATATTAATGGTACACAAAAGGGTGCCGTGACCAAGAAATGGTCATTATCAAATAATACTGCTTCTTATGCAGCGTAATTTGATCTTTTAGAGGTTGGTCTTGATCAGCCTCTCTGATATTTATAAAAATAAATAAAATTAGACTATAACAATATGAATTTGGATCAGCTTTATCCTTACGGATTTAGAACAACATTATTTGACCGTCTATTGTCTCAGGATATTCAATGTTCTCAAGGCCTTTCTTTACAGGCTTTGAGAGAGTCAGTGGCTGCCGATCTGGAAGATTTATTAAATAGCCGTATGGTTAATCTGGATGCGATGGTTAATGGTTATGATCAGGTCAAACGTTCAATTCTTCAATTTGGCATCATTGATTTTGTGGGGCTCTCAACAGCGAATCCAATGGAACGGGATAAAATCTGCCGCTCGATTGAACAGTCTATTCACGCGCACGAACCTCGTTTAAAGCAGGTTAAAGTCGAGATGCTGATGGATGAGCATAACAGGGGAAGTCTTTGTCTCAGTATTCATGCATTCTTAAATATTTATCCCCTATATGAACCGGTAATTTTTGACGCATTCCTCAAGCCTACTACGCAACAATACGTAATTTTGTCTAAAACATCAGCAGGTGTGCTGTGATCGAAGAATTATTACCTTATTACGAAAAGCAATTACAGGAATTTGGGCAACAATCACGAGAGTTTGCCAATAAATACCCAAAAATTGCCCAACGCCTTTCGTTGAATCAAGAGCAGATTGATGATCCGCATATCGAAAGACTGATTCAGGCATTTTCCCTGATTTCTGCCCGGATCGATAAGAAACTGCACGATAGTTATGAAGTATTTACACGTGCTATTTTTGAGGTGATGTTTCCACAGTACCTTAAACCTTTTCCAGCATGTTCAGTGGTCAGTTTTGACGATGCCATTAAAATCCGACAGCTTAAAAGTAGCCAGCAGATTCCCAAGCAAACTGTATTAAAATCAAAAAGTATCCGTGGGGTACAGTGTGAGTATCGTACGACAAACCAGGTTAATTTATTACCAATCGCCTTAAAATCTGTTAATTTTAAAACGCATGCTTCGACTCATGTTCATTTAAATCGAAATGCAGCCTTGAGCTTTGGTTTTGAAATTTTTAACCAGCAGCAGCGACTGTTGGAACAACAAAAATTACCTATTTATCTGGATGCAATTTCCAGCTTTCCATTGCAAGTACTAGATTGTATTTTTAAGCCAGAGACTGGTTTTTCTGTAATAGTACAGAATCAAGAGATTGATATTCAAAATCCATTTGAACTAATGGGATTTACTGAAGCGGAAAGTGCGCTCCCAGTTGATCAACATACTCATCATGCCTATCGTTTATTAATCGAGTATTTTTGCTTTCCAGAAAAATTTAATTTTCTTAACCTCAATCTGAGTTTTTTAAGAGAATTAAATATAGAAACCGCAGAATTTGAGCTACACATTCATTTTAAAATAAATCTGAATGATCAAGCTATGATCAGAAATTATTCAGAATTAAATAGCGCTAATTTCAAATTATTTGCGACACCAGTTATAAATTTATTCCCTAAACAGGCTGAGCCACAAAAAATTGATCATCTGCGCCTGGAATATTCATTAATAAGTGATGTACATCATCCTGAATATTTTCAGGTATATGCGATCACCGAAATGAAGTTATTGAGAGAGAAACGCGAGAACAGTCAAAAAACTTATCCCGTATTACCTTTTTTTGCCATGAGTCATTATCATCAGGCTGATGCTCAATTTTATTATCACCTGTTGCCCGAGCAAAGTAATACCAAGCATACAGAACTGAAATATTCGATTATTTCCAAATCTTTAGAACCACAAAAAATTTCATCAGACTTTATCAGTATGCAGTTGTTATGCAGCAATCGGGATTTACCTTATGAAAGTTATAACAAAGATCAGAATAACTTATCTCTCAATGACAATAGTTTGGCACGTAAAGCCATATTATTAAAAAGACCCAATTTACCTTATTGTTTTGATCAAAAGCAGCAAGAACAGTGGCGAATTATCTCGCATTTATCATTGAATAATCTTTCTTTAATGAAAGCAAATGCAGTCAGTCACATTAAGGAATTACTTGAACTGTATAACTTGCCGCAATCCAAAGACAACCGGCTAATTATTAATTCAATTCAATCGATCCAGTTTTCTCTGAGCCAGAAGTTGCGTGAGCATAAACCATTTCCACTTTTTGTACGGGGTGTCAAAGTTGAAATCCAGATCGATCCAGAAGTCTTTAGAGGAGCCAGTCTATATATCTTTGTGCAACTTTTAAATCATATTTTTAATTTGAAAGTTCAAATGAATAGTTATGTGGATATGCACGTCATAGATTCAAAGTCAAAACAGGAGTTATACCAATGCATACAGAATGTTGGTGGCAAAAGGCTTCTGTAGTTGATCGGCTCTTTCAGCAGCCGACCAGCTTTGAATTTATTCAAGCCACGCGATTATTAAGACATGCACCTGCACGGAACAGACATCAAGGATGGAGTAAATCATTTGAATTTATTAGTTCACTCAATCTTAATTTTCCAACTTCTGAAATTGAATCATTGCAATGTCAAGATCATAAAGTTCAGATGACCAATTTAATCGTGGGGTTGACTGGCGTACAGGGCGTATTGCCTTATATCTATACAAATAAAATTAAACAGAGTACCGGGGCACACCGAGAAGAAAGCTTACACTTTCTCGGACTGTTTAATCATAAATTGTCTGCACAATATGTCGATGCCTGTCTGAATTATCATTTACCACTGCGTTATGAAATTGAGCATGAAAATCATTATCTAAACATGCTTCATGCTTTGAGTGGCTATAGCGGTCAACAACATGAACAGCAACCTATAGATGACTATTTTGCTGAGTTTTCAGGCTTGATGCAGGGGCAAAATAATACCCATTATGCGTTAAGCAGCATATTGTCTAGTATTTTTAAATATCAATTTAAGATTAATGAGTTTATTCCGGAAAGCTTTCAACTGGATGATCAGCAAAAAAGCGGTTTGGGAGCTTTGCAACCAGTTTTACTGGGAATCAACAGCTTCTGTGGAGAGACCATTCAGCAAATTGATGAAAAAATTGAAATCGTCATTGGTCCATTAAAACGTGAAGACTATATAAATTTTTTATCTGAAGGAATACATAGCGCCAAATTGAAACAGTTACTTCAAACCTGGTGTAGCCCGACCATGTTAGTGGATCTTCGGTTGATTCTAGACAAAGATGAATTATGCCCAGCCCAACTTGGAGAAGTACATTCGATGGGGCTAGCCAGAGGAGCTTTATTAATGCTGAATCCGGCAATCCACAATGCGGAAACCTGCTATAGCCTGATAGGAAAAATGTCATGATTAAGCGTATTATTCAGACTTTTATAGTTTTATCCGTTTTAAACAATGTTCTTGTCATTTATTACTGGCGAGATACTCAATACGATCCATCAAATATTGATTTCCTATTATATTTTGGCATTTTACCTTTGTTAATTTGCTTATTGTTATTAACACCTTATTTTATTTATAAAGCTGTAAAATCCTATAAACAAAGACAGCAAGAACAAAAGGATAGGGCTCATAAATCTCTTCAAGCACAACAGCAAGAATTAGAAAATAAAGAAGAATTGGATCAAGCGATTGAGGATTACACGCTCAATATTTTTTCAGCTGCCGCTTGGCACAGTTTTGGCGAAAATGCAGAGATCTTGCAGCACATGAAGCAGTTCAAGAGTCCTGAGCTGGACTCAGAACTGCTAAATCGTTTTGGTCTACCTATATTGACATATCGCATTCATTCTGTGGACCGCTTACTTGAAGAAAACAGAACTAATGAAGAAATGCTTCCGACATTACGGGAACAACGAATTCAACAGTTGATTCAACAACAACTCCAACAGCATCAAGAAAGTCTGAGCTTAATTTCGGAACAGTTAAAACGTTCAGCACTATTTTATGATCACGAACTGGCTTATCAATATCGAATGCATCCGGGATGGATACAGGAAAACTACTGTGAAGATGAAGAAAATATTGCCTCTAATCCAACAGCAGCAAGTCGATTAAATAGGCTGAATCTGCATATTTTATTGGTGGATCATATGACTGGGGATTGGAGTGATCTCTATCAAGAGCAGCTTATAAGTCAAATTCAACAAAAATATGCATTGCTGCCTGCCCAAATTCATATCGAGTTTCATTTCCTGTCTGCTGATCGTGCTTATTCAGCCTTACTAGATTTAGTACAGGAAATTTCAGGTCAATCATATGAGATCAGCCTGATCATTATGGCGGATTCTGAAATTGATCAGGATTATCTAGATCAGCAATTTTGGAAAAATGAAGACTATATTGCTGCGGAATATACAGCTAGCTGGTGTTTATCCCCACATGACTTGGAAGTTGAAGGTATGATGCCTTCACGAATATTGACTCTCAGCAAGCACGTCACTGACCTGTATGCATATTTGGGTCAGCATCAGGTTAATCTATCCTCTCAGATGGAACAGGCATATCCTTTTTTAGTGTTATTAGACGACACTACCCAACCTAAAATAATGAAAAAAATACAAGAAAAATTTACGAATATTGATTTTGAGCCGGAGCATACCATTTATCCTCAAAGCTATTTGGGGCATACCCAATATTTGGCAGCAGTTTTCGCAGCAATGTTGTCATCACATTTATACTGCAATGTCGTTACAATAAGCTACAGCACACAACAAGAATCAAGCTATTTATGTTTTAAAAATAAAGAAAGTGATCAACTGAATGAAATCTCATTAGTAGCCTAACTATTTATAAAAATTAAAGAAAAAAGGGATAAAAGTGAATACATTATTTTATACAGTCTTGGGGCATGTCTGGCAGTACCTTAGTAACCCTAAAACAATGATGGCCTTATCCTTTTTAGTGGTCATTCTTTCCATAAAAAATACGGTTTCTGATCGTATTTCCTGGATATTGCTGACGGTCTATGTTGCCATATTAATAGGCTGGGGGATTTATACACTTATCCGGCGTTATCGGCATGCTAAAAAGGGCAAAGAAATCGCAACCGTCTTATCTCAAAGTTCCACAGCTGAAAGCAAATACAATAATAAAGAAGAACTTCAGCTGATCAGTCAGCAAGTCAAACAATCTATTCAGCTGATTCGTAAGTCAAAATTAGGCGATCGTAAGGGTCACGCGGCACTGTATGAACTTCCTTGGTATATGGTCATCGGTAATCCGGCGGGTGGGAAAAGCTCGGCGATTTATCATTCTGGTTTGCGGTTTCCTTTTGAAGCAACTCACCAGAAAATGGTCTCTGCTGGACTCAGCGGAACACAAAACTGTGACTGGTTTTTTTCAACTCAGGGTATTTTACTGGATACAGCCGGACGCTATTCAGTCTATCCGGAGGACCATTCTGAATGGTTAGGCTTTTTAAATATTCTCAAGAAAAATCGTTCTAAAGTGCCAGTGAATGGTCTTATTGTGATCGTAAGTATCGCTGAGCTGGTCAACCAGAGTCCGGAGAAATCTCTACAACTGGCCAAGAACCTGCGTGCCCGTATCCAAGACCTGACTGAACGTCTAGAAGTTTTTGCGCCAGTTTATTTGGTATTTTCCAAGATGGACCTGATTGCCGGCTTCACGGAATTTTTTGATTGTTATCAAGGACAAGAATTGGATCAGGTTTGGGGCGCAACGTTGGCTTATCAACCAGACTCGAGTGCAAATGCTGTTCAGCTATTTGAAAAGCATTATGGCATTTTATATGAGGGTCTGAAAAATGTAAGTATGACCCATTTAACCCGTCGGCATTCACAGCATATTTCACCCAGTGTAATGACCTTTCCACTGGAATTTAAGAGTCTCAAACCGGTATTAAGAACCTTTATTTCCACTTTATTTCAAGACAATCCTTATCAGTTTAAACCGGTTTTTCGTGGATTTTATTTTACCAGCGCCTTACAGGAAGGCTCCATTGAAAGTCCAATGACAGAACAGATTGCTGAGGACTTTCATCTGATCCGCAGCGATAATCATGATCTTGGCCTGTCTAAAGAGTCTGTATCACAGAATCATGGTTATTTTCTGAAAGGTTTATTTTCTGAAGTGATTCTTAAAGATAAAAATCTGGTGAAGCAGCATATTAATCCGGCACGAAAACACCGACGCTTTATGGCTTTTACTGGTGCTTTACTTACTGTATCGATGGTGTTGAGTCTGTGGGTGTGGTCTTATCGAAATAATCAGCAATTAATGGAAGAAGTTCAGGCGGACCTGAATAAGGTCGTACAGATGCAGAAACAGTCAGGAACGGAGCTGGTCACACAAATCGATGCATTATTAATTTTGCAAGCTCATCTACAACAGTTAGATCAATTTGATCAGAAGCGTCCATTCAAATACAGTTTTGGTCTATATCAAGGACAACAGATCAGGGAGAAACTGCAAGCTGAATATCTGAAAGGAATTGAGCAATTAGTATTGCAGCCTAGTCAGCAAAATATTGCAGAATATCTGCAACGGGTAAAAAGCAATGCAGCAGTTCTTAAAGAAAATCATATTCATGTGCAAATTCATCCGACTGCACAAGTTCAGCAACTCGCATTAGAACCATCCGACCAAAGTCCGCAAGATGCTTATAATGCACTTAAAACATATCTGATGTTGAGCAACCGTAAATCTATAGATTCCAGTCATCTCAGTGATCAGTTGACACGCTTCTGGCGGACTTGGTTAGATCAGCATCGTGGTCAGCTGCCACGTGCTGAAATGCTGCAAAAGGCCGAGCAGTTACTCAGCTATGCCATGACAATGACAGGTTCGAGTTTATTCCCCCAGCTGGATTCCGATACTGTTCTGGTTGAACAGACTCGCCAGGTTTTAACCGCAATGACGACCGGAGTGTCTGCACGAGATCGTGTATATAACGACATTAAAATGCGTGCTTCGGTACGTTTTCCTGTATTAACGATCAAACAGATGGTCGGGGAGAATGCTCAGACAACCATGTTGGGAAGTTATGCCTTACCCGGTTTTTATAGCTATCAAGCCTGGAACGAATATGTACAACCTGCGATAGACACTGCAGCGCAAAGACCAACTGAAAGTAAAGATTGGGTACTCAATACGTCACAATCTGATGATTTGAGTTTTAGTGGCAGTCCTGAACAAATTCGACGCCAGCTGACTGAAATGTATAAAAAAGAATATATCAGCGAATGGCGTAAATTCTTGGGTGCCATTTATTATGCCAAGGTCGGTGACTTTAATCAGCAAACATATCAGATAGATATTCTTGGCGAACCAGAAAACTCACCGATTCGTAAAGTCATACAACGGGTAGCGCAAGAAACCAGCTGGGATAATCCAATGGTACAAGCTGAGTTGGCGGTTCCACAAAAAGGTTTTATTGCCTGGTTTAAACGCAAGATATTGCAACGTCATGATGGCAAGTTGGCACAGAATTCTGCATCGACTTTCTCTCAGGGGATGATTGCCAAAGACTTTCAGATCTTCTACCAGATTGTACGTACACGAGATGATTTGCAGAACCGGTCGCTGCTAGATGAGTATATGCAATCTCTCGCCAAGATACGGAGTCGCTTTAATGATCTCAAAAGTTCTGGAGATATTGGTCCGGCGAGCATGCTGCTCCTTAAACAGACCATTGATGAACAGAATTCTATCTTCAATATTACCCAAAAGTTTGTGGATGAGAAAATGTCGGTAGGAACCCATGAGCTGGATCAACAGCTGATTAAAAAGTTGTTTAGTGTTCCTCTCACACGTTCCTTTGAAAGTCTGATGCTTCCGGCACAAGCTGAAATGAACGAACTCTGGCTAATACAGGCCTATCAACCATTTAATGCAAATTTATCGCAAAAATATCCGTTTAGCAGTCAAGGTAGCTTACAGGCAACCTCTCAAGAAATTAATCAGATTTTTGGTGAAAATGGCAGTATTTCCCGTTTTGTCAAAGAGCATCTTGATCCCTTAGTGATCCGTCGTGGCTATAGCTTAAGCTCGAAAACCTGGCAAGATTTAGGGCTTAATCTAAATCCTGTGTTTGTTGCAAACTTTCAAAATTATGTCGCGCCTGTGAATGGTATGGCAACTGGTGAGTTAAATAATACCAGTCGTCAGGCAGTGAGACCCAATCAATCTAATTTCCAGTTTTACCCACTGGAACAGGCTCATTTATTGGCTTATACCATTGATATTGATGGACAAAGAATGCTATTTGAAAACGGAATTCAACAATGGGTGAATTTTATCTGGCCAAATTCCGGCGCAATTCCAGGCGCACGGATCACGGTGATTGATTTGGAAGGGAAGACCCATACCATTTTTGATGAGCCTGGGGAATATGGAATCAATCGTTTGATTGATAGTGCTCAGCGTACACAAAAAGGCAATATTTTTGAGATGGTCTGGCGCAGTAAAGAGAATCCTGAACTATTTGTGAAGACCAATTTTCGTTTGGTGAGTGGAAATAATGCAAGTTCTATCGGAAGTAATCCAAGTTATAGCAATTTACAGTTGGTGGATCAGGTTGTTTCGAATAAAGCAGTAAGAGTGATCGCAGCTCAGAATACGACGATGTCAGGAAAAACTGCTCAGACATCTACCACGGCTGCTGCAAACACAGGAACTTCAGCGCCATGACATTCATCAATCAATCTCGAATAGACATTTATAGAAGCATAAAATGAAAATTAAAATCAAATATTTAAAATTAATAAAGTCAAATAAAATCATTGTCTTATTGTGTTTTTTATTTGGATTAAAAGTGCATGCACAACCTGTAATTGCTGAAGGTAATGTACCGAATAACAGTAGTAAGCAGGCTATCTTAACAAAATTATATTCAACTTATGGTCAGGAAAATGTGGTAGATCGCATTCAGATTCGTCAAGTAGTAGCACCAACGGATTGGTCGAATATAGTCACTGATGTGATTAATGAAGACCTTAAAAAGGTTAAACAGGGAACGTTAACGGTTAAAGGTTCTGATATTCAGCTAACGGGTAAAGTGTCAAATCCTGATGAAATTCATGGTACTACAGTAAAATTTCAGGGTTTAATACCTGTAAACTATCGTTTAAATACACAGCTTTCAGTCAATCAGGCAGAACAGCAGATTATTGATGCTGCATTAAAAAACCGGATTATTGAATTTGAATCTGGCAGTGCAGTATTAGCAACCTCAGGGATACAGATTCTGGATGAAATGGTCAGTGCCTTAAATAAGGTTAGCGGCAAAAAGATCCGGATTATTGGACATACGGATAGTTCAGGCGATACTAATCAAAATCTCATGTTGAGTCAGCAACGTGCACAAGCAGTGAAAGCTTATTTAATCGCAAAAAATATTCCGTCGCATTTGCTCAGTACTGAAGGTTTAGGTTCAAGTAAGCCTGTGGCGGAGAATACAACAGCTGAGGGTCGCAAGAAAAATCGTCGGATTGAATTTGAAGTGCTTTAACGCTGAAGTTGCTTGAGCAGCAGCTATAAAAGTATATGGTGAATGACTTATATGAGTATATCAATCGTATTTCGTATAATGTATATTATGTTAAATCCGATACACCTAACAATAAGTTCATATCTTCCTTGTCCATAAAAGTGAATTTTGAAATTTTTAGAAGAAAATTGAATTAATCAGTCCAGCCCAATAAAACTGGGCTGATACTTTATTGTGGGATTTAGCAGACGCTCTGCACTGCATTTACAAACCGCTCTGTCTCAAAAGTATGATTAGATGTCAGGCCAAACTGGCTCACCTCGCCAACAATTACGGCGCGTCCCATGCTCAGTGCGACATAAATGCCGGCAATATTTTCTAATAAGGTGGCAAATGGAATCAGGCACAAATGCCGTCCAAGCTGACTGCTGGCCAGTGCCTGGCTCAGTGAATGAGTAATAGACTCAATGGTGTCTTCAGCCAGACACACGCCTTTCGGTGTCCCGGTACTGCCCGAGGTATAGGTGATTTTTGCCGGTTGCTGGGTTTGTAAAGAAGATGAATACTGTACTGCCTGCTCTAGCTGAAAAAAGCGTGCATGTAGCTGGCCAGTAATGGAAATCTCATCTCTACTCATGTCTTTAGCTAGATTTAACAGCCATTCTGGTGCAGAGAAAGATTCATCCAGAATACAGAGCAGCTCGGTTCGGCTGTCAGAAAGCAGATGCCGTACCTGCGCTGCAGTAAAAAATAGAGGCACCGGAATCACGGTCATGCCGGCTTTTTGTGCGGCAAGATCGACTACAATCCAGTCTATACTATTTATGCCCCACAAGGCCAGATGGCGCAGATTAAGCTGCTTGAAACTGACACTCAATAATTCTATCCGCCGTTGTAGTTCCGCATAGTTCAGCGTTGCCTGTGCGGTGACTACCGCTTCTCGTTGCGGATATTGTCGTGCTTGCAGGTTGATACGTTCAAATAAAGCAGTCATCATTTAAATTCTGTGCCTCGCTGATCAAGCAAAATGCTTTAATGACTAAATTGATAAAGTTGACGAGCGACTTGTAGGGCTTCTGCCACATCAATCGCCAGCACATAAGGTTTCTGCTGGTAATAACTGCCCCACAGGCGTTGTGCCTCTCCAAGGACTTGCGGATCAGCCTTTTCAAGCACATGAAAACGTAATCCCATCTGTTGCAACACATAACGTACTGCAGTTGTTCCGGTACATACTGCCCATTCGATGTGTTGCTGCGAGAGATGAAAAACCAGAAAGGCCACCATCAGTTTGGCTTTGTCCATATCTAGTGCTGTCAGATTGCCAATTTCTACTACTTTGTCTCGGCTGACCCTGGTCTGGCTCAGTTTGCTTAATATGTTTTCAACGGGTTCATCGAGATACTGTTCCAGAAAGGCATTAAATTGATTTAAATACTGCATACCAATCACCACCTGCATCTCGGCTCCGTGATAACCGGCAAACAGGGTCGAAGAGAAGCTCGATACAGTGGCCTGATGGACTTGCTGATATTTTTCCTGAATAAAATTTTCCAGGCTACGGCGTTCAGGTGTCTCACTTTGTTCTACAGTTTTGACCGTCAAATGTAGCGATTGATCCTGTGCTGAAATTACCGGATACGCCGGAGGTACTTGTAGTAAAAATTTATTGTGATTGATTTGTTTTTTATATTCAGGCTGCTTGAAATATGTATTTAGAAAGTGAATCTGACTAGATAAATAAGGATCAAAACTAAACTTGATCATTTGGCTCACACCACGAAATTAACTTGCTACTCAAGATAGAAGTCCAAACTTAAAAAATTCTTAATTTTGTGCAAAAGAATGTAAAAGCTATGTGTATAAAAAATCCAGAGAACGGCCGGTTTTTTTAAGAGCATTTTAAGATTGAAAATTTAAGTTATTCCTATCTCTCTATTGACTGAATCTGCTTTATGTCTTCCTACCGATCACCTTATAAAGGCACCTCAGGAACGCAGCGTATTTTTAATGCGACCCGTTATTCCATGGCTGGTTTTAAAACCGCCTTTCAAAATGAGGCCGCCTTCCGGCAGATCCTGCTGATTAATCTTATTTTGATTCCTCTAAGCTTTTGGATGCCAGTTAGCCGAGTTGAGCAAGCGCTGATGGTCGCCGTATGCCTACTGGCGTTGATCATTGAACTGATTAACTCAGCGATAGAGGCAGTGGTAGACCGTATTTCCATGGAACGGCATGAACTGTCTAAAAATGCCAAGGATATGGGCAGTGCGGCTCAGTTTGTAGCACTCAGTTTAATTGCTCTGACCTGGGGCATCATTTTGGCTGGTCATTTGATTTGACCTCTGCTCTTGCTACTGCCTGAAATGGACAACTTAAAAATGATCACTGACCGTTCCCGGTTTTTACTGACCCAAACTTTACTTTTGATCTTCAGTTTTTTGATTCTTCTCAACTTCTTTGACATTGGAGGAGTGCTGGACTTACAGCTCATCTATCCCTTTATCGATGATCAGGGTCAATTTCCCCTTCGACAACAATGGGCACTGGCAGAACTCAATCATCGCTATGTGAAAGACCTGCTGATTCTGGTGTATATCACATTATTACTGGCCTGGTTGGCATCACTAAAATGGCAGAACTGGCATACGCGGCGCTGGGAATTTGGCTATTTCTTTAGCATGGTGGTGCTGACCACGGCCTCGATCGGAATTTTAAAATCTCAGTCGGCCCATGCCTGTCCCTGGGATATGACCATACCTACCCATAACGGGATTTTGTGGGATTTTAGTGCTACTGCGGGCCACTGTTTTCCTGGAGGGCATGCATCTAGTGGTTTTGCGTTGATGGCTGGTTATTTTGTTTATCGCATTTCTAACCGCAAGCGTGCTTATTTTCTTCTGATCGCTGCAGTAATTTTAGGGTTGACCATGGGCTGGGCACAAATGATGCGCGGAGCACATTTCCTGAGTCATAATTTATGGACTGGCTGGATTATCTGGTGCATGAATGTCATTGGCTATACGCTGTTTAGCCATAAACTACCCATAGAAAAGACCACTCCTATACTCTCTAGTATCAGGCAACCTTAACTCCAAAAAAACCAGAAGCTTATTCGCTTAGGCTTCGATTAAAGGAAGCTTGACCTGTACACAAAGGCCACTCAGATTGGTACTTCGCGAAAATTCTAGTGTTCCACCCAAGCGCTCGGTGGCTTTATCTACAATGGATAAACCCAAACCGCTGCCAATTTCTGCATGGTTATGTATCCGGTAGAAGCGTTGCCGGATCTGATTGAATTGAGCAGGATCTATCCCTGCCCCACTGTCTTCAATTTGTAAAACCGCCTGCCGTCCTTGCTGGAAAATAGATACATTAATCACGCCATCCTTCGGACTGTATTTAATTGCATTATCAATTAAATTATAAATAATCGAGTGCAAAGCTGAAACCTGGCCCTGAATCTGCAGTTCCTGTTGCTGTTCTACGCCCAAATCAATGTCTTTCTGTAGCGCCAATTGAATTAGTTCTTCGATACAGGTGACTGTCATTTGATTCAGTGATAGCAATTGAACAGGTTCGCTTAAACCTTCGGTCACATCCTGTTTTGCCAGACTCAATAACTGGTTGACCAGATGCTGCATACGCAAAATGCCTTGACTCAAATTATGGATAGACTCGCTTTGAGGGAACTGCTGTAGCAAAATTTGCAGCTGTAAGTTTAGTGCTGTCAGTGGCGTGCGTAATTCATGGGCAGAATCTGCTACAAATTGACGTTGTTCCTGTTGGGCCAGAGAAATGCGGCCAAACAAATAATTCATTTCCTGAATGGTCGGTTCCAGCTCCAAGGGATAATCTTTCATTGCAATTGGCTTTAAGTCTTGTGCCTTGCGGCTGGCCAATTCAGTTTTAAAATCATTGAGCGGCTGAAAGTTTTTCCGGATCATCCAGCCTAAGCCAAATACTGCAAAAGGTAAAAAAAGCACATAAGGAAGAAACATATTGGCTGCCAGCTCCAGCGCCAGTTCCTGCCGGACATTTTGCTGCTGGCTCACCTGAATCTGTAATTGCTTACCAGGAATAATATAAGTTAACCAGGTTCCATACGGCGTTTGATGCTTGTAGAAACCTGCTTTCCTGACCGGCGCCACCAGAACATCCTGCGGATGCAAGGAAGTGGCTGTATCTGTATAGGACCAGATATCTACAAATAAATCTTCTTCACTGTACTGTTTTGCCAGATCGATTTGACTTTGTAAGGGTTGCGGATGATTTTCTGAAATACGTTCTGCCAGAGTTTGCATCTGTTTATCCAGTACTTCATTAATTTCTTCGAGCGCAATCCGGTATGCTGCAAAGATTAGCACACAGCCCAGTACCACGCTAAATAATGAAATATAAATAACCAGACGTTTTTGCAAGGAATAACGTTTTTGCATGGTGCTCATCCTAAGCGATACCCTAGCCCACGTATGGTACGTATGAAGTCTTTTCCTAGTTTTGCCCGCAGATGATGGATATAGACTTCCACCGTATTACTGCTGACATCACTGTCAAAATCATAAAGCTTGTCTTCCAGATCATTTTTAGAAAAAATTTTGCTAGGATGCATGAGGAGTGCCGTGAGAATAGACCACTCCCGATTAGACAACTCGATCGGTTCACCATTAAAGCATGCGATGTGCTGTTCCAGATCCAGTTCCAGTCCACTGTGTGATAACTTCTTATTAATGTCTATCCCGGTGTTTTTTAAGCTACTACGTCGCAGCAAGGCATGAATACGGGCCAGCAGCTCGTCAAATTCATAGGGTTTAATCAAGTAATCATCTGCTCCCTGATTCAGCCCATCCACCCGGTTTTGTAATTGGTCCCGGGCGGAGATAATCAGTACCGGTAAATTTGGAAACTTCTGCCGGATATTTTTTAGCACCAGCATGCCATCCATCATCGGCAAGCCTAAATCGAGCAGGACAATATCGTAGACCTGCTGCTGTAACTGTTTTAAACCCTCAATCCCATTATTGACCCAGTACACATCAAACTGATGCAGCTTGAGCAATGTTTCAGTCGACTCGGCAATCATAAAGTCATCTTCAATAATCAGTATTTTATGCATTTCAAGCTCTGTTCTTTAATGATGGTGAGCATTGTGCAAGCATATCATTTTTAGCTTCAGTCACTTGCGTTTTTATATCCAGCATACTTAATAAACTGGGGAAAAGATGATCTTGACTACGGGCCTGTCCGGTCTGTGCTTTAAGACAGCTGACTTGCTGGGTATTCTGCTGCTTCCAGGCATCGGAGAACCACATCAGCATCGGGACATGGGTTTGCTGGGTCGGTGCCATACTATAAGGTGTACCATGCAGGTATAAACCATGCTCTCCGGTAGATTCTCCATGATCAGACAGGTACCAGAAACCGGTCTGATATTGAGTCTGCTGCTTTAAAGTTTCAATGATCTGGGCAAGAACATGGTCTGTATATACAATCGAATTATCATAGCTATTCTTTAATTCTTCTGTACTGCAGCCCTGAATGGCATTGGTCTTACAGGTCGGTTGAAATGGCTGATATGGCGCTTTGGAACGCTTGAAATATGCGGGGCCATGACTGCCCATCTGATGCAGTACAATTAATTGTGGTTTCGGGTTGTTTTTATCCAGATGCGCCAGATAATCTTTCAGGCTATCCACCAGGATTTCATCAAAACATTCACCACCAGCATCACACCACTTCTGTTTCAGTTGTGCCGGAATCTGATACTTTTGTACCCGGTCACAGGCACCTTTACAGCCTGAGTTATTATCAATCCAGGTCACCTGATATCCGGCGCGCTGAGCAATATCCAGCAAACCTTCACGGTGGCTGGCTAGCTGTTCATCATAGGTTTCACGTGACATGCCCGAAAACATACAAGGCACTGAAACGGCAGTTGCAGTTCCACAAGAGCTCACCTGATTGAAATTAATCACCGCTAACTTGCTCAGTTCAGGATTGGTATTGCGCGCATAGCCATTTAAAGCAAAACTCTCGGCACGTGCAGTTTCTCCAACAACTAGCACCATCAATTTGGGATGATCCTGCATTTGGGCCTGCTGTAACAGATGAGCATCTTCGCCAAAAGCCACCAAAGGTAAATTCGCTTTAGGTGCTTTCTTTTTATAATAGGATAAGGTGGACGCGATGCTATTTTGTGGAGAAAGCATACCCTTCAGATCGCGGTGCTCACGGAAGATGGCGGCATAATCGACATAGAAACAGAACAATAAACCTAGAATCAGTCCGAGTGAGACTACACTGCTCAGGCTTTTATGCACCAGCTGATGCCCAAGCGATGCAGGCTGAATTTTAAGCATCCAGATGATAAAAAGTGGAAAAATTACAAACACCAGTGTCCAGATCACCAGTCGCATTGACCAGAGATCTCGAACTTCACGGGCATCGGTTTGCAGCATATTCTGGATCTGGTCAGGCGTAATAACGACCCCCAGACTATTGACAAAATAAGCACTAAAGCCACCCAGAATGATCAAGACACTGGCCAGTATTTTGGCGTTCCATTTCCAGTTCAGCCACTGTAATACCAGGTTGTAAAACGCAATAATGATCAGTGCCGTAGCGACCAGTAACAGACCTGCTTTTAGATTGGCATAAGGCGTAAATTCATGAATTTTTTGATAGAAAGCAAAGTTTAGGATCAATCCCAGCCACATAGCCAGCAACATGTTGAAGCCTGAAAGACTAATCGACTTTTTAGGTCGCTGACTAAAAGAAGACGAATGGGAAAACAGCTTCAGCATGATCCGTGGCTCAAAGACTTTAAGATGCTTTAGCCTAGAATCTGAATCTTAAAAATGACTTAAAATGATTGGATCATTTCATAATATATGCAAACCCGCTCTTCTTTATTTCAAACTCAGAAGAATAAAGATAAGTCCTAACATATGTAGAATCTGGCTAGGCGCAAAATACAGAAAAAACTTCCATCCCCCGGTCACAAAAGAATTGATACTTTTAGACACCGCATGTGCCGCAAGTCCAATCATGACAGCATAAATTAAAGTCAGGTTGTGAGGATTTCCTTGTATCACTACACCTGCTACAGCAGCATGCACTTCAAATAAAGAGGCTAAAAAAGTACCTAAAATTAAGCCGCTATCTCCCAGTAAAAGATTTGCGCCGTAAATCCCGGCCTGGATTAAGGTCAAACTGACCGCAATAATCACCGCTTCTTTGATACTGAACATTCGGCTATCAATTTCTTGTATTTCATTGATGGTCGTACTGTTATCCGCTTGGGGAGTTCGATAAATCAAGAATCCGGCTGCAATACATAAAATTCCGATCCCCACCAAACTCGGAATCAGCAGGAACTTGAACCACTCTACGCTCACTCCCAGAACAATCAGCAAGAGCTGTAATAAGGTGGCAATACAGGAAATCAATCCGGCGCCTGCATTTAATTTTGCACTGGCCCGCCCGGATCGGACTTGCATGCCCAAACTGGCAATCGTGGCCGTACTGGAGACAAATCCCGAGGCTAAGGCAGATAAAATGAGAGCCTTATCATTGGATAGGATTCGTTTTGCCACATGTGCCATGGACTGCACAATCAAGATTAAAATGAGTAGTTTAAGGATGATATAGGGATTCAGTACGGCGCCCCACAAGGGCTTATTGGGCATGACCGGCAACGCAATCAATATCAAAGCCAATAAAAGTAAGCCATCTCTTAACTCATAGCTTTGGATCGTTTTTCCGGCAAATTGATGCAATGTCTGTTTGCCCATCAGGATAATCGTGAGTAGAACCGCCATCCCTGCAGCCAGTGGGATATTCCACACACAAATAGCGCCAATGATATAAGTCATCAAAAAAGCCAGTTCAGTGGTAGATCCAATATCTTGTTTTTGTTGAAACAGGCTATACACACAGAACAGGCTGACCGCTACAGCTCCTATCACCCCAATATAGAGATGCAAAGGGGTAAATTCAAAGAATGGTTTTATAGCTTATTAGATGCAATTTAGAAGTGAATGAATGAAACTCATCTAAAGATTAGAAAATATCAGTCTATTCACTCTGTTTAATTTCATTTAAATCATTCGTTAGAAAGGCGTCTGAGGTCACCCCACTATCAATGAATAACCTCAACATCCACGTAAATCTTAAAATTCTTCCCGCTGTAATTCATTCACCGTTTGCCCCTGCTTTGCAAACCACTGATCACGACGTTCAAACAAGCGTGGCGCCGCCTGATTCACTTGATCAATTAGAGCCTGTAAATCGGCATTGATCAAACGGCCATTTTTAACCACAATCTGTCCCGCCACCATCGTCATCACGACATCTTGGCCTTGAACTGCATGGACTAAATTGGTATGCAAATTAAATAATTTTCTATGATCAATCAAAGGCGTCATCCGCGGTGTATCCAGTTTCACCGCAATCAGGTCGGCCTGTTTGCCGACTTCCAATGAACCAATTTCATCTTGCATACCCAAGGCTTTAGCTCCTGTAATCGTAGCCATTTGACAGACTGACCAGGTATCCAGGGCAGCCGCATCTAAATTCGAAAACTTGGCCAATAATGATGCCGTTTTCATTTCTTCAAATAGATCCAGGTTATTGTTTTCTTTTTCTCCATCAGTACCCAGACCCACCGCAATGCCTTGGCGTAGCATTTCAACCACAGGGGCTGCACCGGAGGCCAATTTCATATTGGAAATCGGGTTATGGGCGACACCGACCGCATGTTGCCTTAAAATCTGAATTTCATTTGCATCTGCCCAGACGCAATGTGCCAACAGGGTTTTAGGCAGATCTAGCAAGCCTAGCTTTTGCAGACTTTCAATCGGGCGAATGCCTGAACGGCGCAGGTTTTCCTGTACATCAAATTGGCTTTCATTGCTATGAGTATGAAAACCGGTTTGATAATCCTGACAAAGTTTCTCAATACGGCTTAATGCTGAAGCTTCAGCATAAAACAGGTGCTCTAAACCTACCCAAACCTGAATACGTCCATTCGCCTGCTGATGCCAACGGTTGATTAAAGCCTCATTACTTTTTAAGGTTTCAAAATAATTGTGATCCGGATGCTCTGCGACATAGGGTACGAGAACGGCACGAATTCCCAATGCTTGCGCAGCTTCAGCACTTCCGTCCATATAACGCCACATATCAACGATGGTGGTCGTTCCCGACAATAGTGCCTCAGCATAACATAAATAGGAGGCGATTTTCGCATCCTCTGGTGTCAACACCCGGTGCATCGGGTCAATATACTGCTGTAACCAATCCCAAACCGGTAATCCTTCAGCCGTACCACGCAATAAACCGGAATGACAATGGGTATTGATCAAGCCCGGCATCAGGATCGTTTGTGGGTAATCCTCAATGAGCACCTCTGGATAGCATTGGGTTAACTCAATGTACCCACTGCTTTTATTTTGTCACCATCAATCAGTATCGCGCCATTTTTAATACATTCATTCTGCGTGTTCATGGTAAGGACATAGGAAGCTGTTAAAATTTTCATGATTTATACTCAAATCTATTCTATTTATGATGAATGGCTGCGGTTATGGCACGAAGGTTTTGCCTAAAGAAGATGGCAAATTCATTTTGAGTACTTTTTTATTCCGTGAAATCATGACCAGTACCACAATGGTGGCTATATAGGGCAATGCGGCAAGCAGCTCGTTCGGCACCTTGATTCCAAGCGCCTGGGCGTGAAATTGCAAAATGGTTACGCCCCCAAACAGGTAAGCGCCGAGCATTAAACGTGTTGGTTTCCACACCGCAAATACTACCAGTGCAATGGCAATCCAGCCGCGGCCTGCCACCATATTTTCAATCCACATCGGGGTATATACGGTCGATAAAAATGCTCCGCCAACCCCTGCCATCAAACCGCCAAATAGCACTGCGCCATAACGAATCGCCAACACGTGATAACCCATGGCATGCGCACTTTCCGGTGATTCTCCGACTGCTTTAAGCAATAAGCCCAAACGGGTTTTGGCCAAGACAAACCACACCAGAAAGAAGACCAAGATTGACAGATAAACCACATAGTTTTGCTGGAACAAAATCGGACCCAATACTGGAATATCCGCTAATAGTGGAATATTAAAATTAGCCAGACCCGGTAAAGCCATACTGACGTAGTTCTGTCCCAAAAATGCAGAGATACCGAGTCCAAAAATGGTTAAAGCCAAACCGCACGCGGATTGATTGGTACTTAAAGACAAGGTAAAAAAGGCAAAAATCAGGGCCATCAGCATGCCTGCCAGACCACCCATCAATAAGGCACTTAATACACTGGCATCATATTGCGCAGCAAAAGCAAAACCTGCAATTGCACCGACCAGCATCATCCCTTCTACTCCAAGATTAATCACACCTGTCCGCTGTGTGACCAATTCCCCCAGACCTGCGAAAATCAGTGGTGTTGCTGCTGCAACAGTACCTGCAAGAATTGCAGTTATTTCTAAAGCCATATCATGCTTCCTTTTGCTGTAGACAACATTGGGTTAGAGGGTGGTTGCTGTGGACTGAGGGACCGGTGGCACCATTTTTTTGCTAAACCGGTAACGGTTTTCAATTAATGCATCGGAAGCCAACAGGAAAAATAACAGCAGGCCCTGGAAAATACCGGTAATCGCGACCGGAAGCTGCAACTGCATTTGTGCCATTTCGCCGCCCAGATAAATCAGCGCCATAAAACAGCCTGACAGCACAATACCGATGGGGTTTAAACGCCCTAGATAGGCCACGATAATCGCTGCATAGCCATAACCTGGGGACAGGTTCGGATTCAGCTGACCAATAGGTCCAGCCACTTCACAGATTCCGGCAATACCTGCCATCATCCCGGAAATCACCAGACTCATCCAGATCGCTTTGGAGGAAGAAAAACCTGCGTATTTGGCAGCTAAAGGTGCCTGACCGCTGACTTCCAGTTTATAGGCCGTCAGACTTTTACGCATAAAAACCCAGAACAGAAGGACTGCAAAAAAAGTGATAAAAATAGAGGTATTAATGCGTGTGCCTTCTACAATAAATGGCAGCGTCGCACTCTCACTAAAAACCACCGATTGAGGGAAGTTCATCCCTTCCGGATCACGCCAGGGACCATTGACTAGGTACAGCAACACACATACTGCGACATAATTCATCATCAGGGTGGTCAGGGTTTCTTCAGCATTAAAATGGGTTTTCAGTAAGGCAGGAATTGCACCCCAGAGTGCCCCACCAAGTGCGCCCATAACGATCATTAACGGGAGAATCCAGCAGCCGATGTGATCATGAAATAAAATCGCAATACCACCGCCAAAAATCGCGCCCATGGTGAGCTGACCTTCAGCACCGATATTGAATAATTTCGCCCGGAATCCGACCGCCAGTCCCAAGGCAATCAGAATCAGAGGCCCGGCTTTCACTGCCAGTTCACTCCAGCCATAAGACGACGTCAGCGGTTCAATAAAGAAGATGTACATGGCTTGCGCGGGATTAATCCCCAACATTAAAAACAGAATACTACCGACAATCAGCATGGCTAGCAGCGCAATGAGCGGTGAAAGCCACTTCATGATTTGAGAGGGATGTTCACGCGGTTCCAGTAAATGCATGTCGCTCTCCTCTCAACCTGTATATTTGTTTTTTTGTTATATTAAGCATGAGCTTGCTGCTCCTCTACTATGATCGCAGTGTCATGGCCTGGAATGCCTGACATCAAGATTCCAACATTTTCAGTATTGGTTTCATGAGTAGGTATCGCTGGAGATAGTTCACCATTGGCCAACACGCAGAGACGATCACTGATTTCAAACAGCTCTTCTAATTCTTCTGAAATCACCAAAATGGCAACACCTTGTCGAGAGAGATCAATCAGGGTTTGCCGGATAAACATGGACGCGCCCACATCAACGCCCCAGGTCGGTTGAGCCACAATCAGGAATTTCGGGTTTTGCAAAATTTCCCGGCCGACAATAAATTTTTGTAGATTTCCACCGGACAAGGAACGTGCTTCTGCCTCTGGGCCACTGGCTTTCACCCCGAATTTTTCAATACAGTGCTCGGCAAAAAGCTTACATTGTGCAAACTTGATTAATCCCCATTGCGTTAGGTTCTGCCGAAATGCGGTCAGCAAGGTATTCTGGGACAGTGTCATGTTCGGGACTGCTCCTCGGCCCAGACGTTCTTCAGGGACAAAGCCCAGGCCCAAATCACGCCGTTGTCCAGAACTGAATCGGGAAATATCGATTTGATCCAGAACCATCCGGCCATGTTTCAGGCTATTTTCACCCGACAATAAAGACAGTAATTCTGCTTGCCCATTGCCAGAAATCCCGGAAATTCCTACAATTTCACCGGCAAAAATATTTAAATTGATATTTTTCAGCGACACACCAAATGGGTCGTCGGACTGGTAATTGAGATTCTCAACCTGGAATAATATCTGTTTTTCACCTGTATATTCAGGGCGTACATAGGTCGGTAAATCACGGCCAATCATTAAGCGTGCTAAATCACTAGTACTGTTGTCTTTGGGATTAACATTTCCGGTGACACGGCCATTGCGTAAGATGGTCGCTTCATCACAGAGTTCTTTGATCTCGTGTAATTTATGACTGATATATAAAATTGAAACGCCTTGGGAGGCCAATAACCGTAAAGTTTTAAACAGTTGCCGTACCGCTTGTGGTGTCAATACTGAAGTCGGTTCATCTAAAATGATTAAAGCGGGATTTTGCAAAAGGCAGCGAATAATTTCGACACGTTGCCGCTCACCTACCGATAAAGAATGTACTTCGCGGCGTGGATCAATCGGTAAACCATATTGTTCTGAAACTTCAATAATTTTTTGGCTCAGGACTTTTAAATGAATCTTTTCATCCAGTCCCAGCAAAATATTTTCCACTACGGTCAAGGTTTCAAATAAAGAGAAATGCTGATAGACCATGCCAATCCCGAGTTTTCTTGCCATCGACGGGTTATCAATATGAACTTCTTTACCGTTCCAGAGGATTTGTCCTTGATTGGCCTTGGTTGCCCCATAAATGATTTTCATCAGGGTACTTTTGCCAGCACCATTTTCACCCAAAATGGCATGAATTTGCCCAGGTTGAACGGTTAAATGTATCTGGTCATTCGCTTTCAATGAATTGTAACTTTTACAGATATTGATGAGCTGTAAACGCGGTACACCTGAAGAAGAACGTGCGTTCAACTCTTGCGCATGAGCAGATCTATCGTCTTGAGAGGTCATCATCAGTGCCCTATTCAATGCTGTGACAGTGCGGCATCCATCTGAAGCGTGCAGGCATTCAGATGGATGCGGGAAAGTACATCAAAGTATTTAAAGTTTTTTGAATTGCAAAATGACAAAGCTTTATTTCGGTAATGAACCCTCTACGCCCTTCACGTAGTAATTCATTTTGCTTAGTGCCGCATCATCTAGGCGCTTGCCCTTTGCCAAGACCAATGTGCCATCCTGTTTATGAATCGGGCCGGTAAATGGATGCAGTGTGCCTTTTAAAATGCCATCACGTACGCTGAGCGCTTTTGCTTTAGAGGCTGCCGACACTGAAGGACCAAAGCTTTCGATATCAACGGCTTTTTGTTTTACGCCATACCACATTGCACTTGGTTTCCAGGTTTTCTTGCTGACTTGCGTCATTACCGGAGTATAAATTTTTTCCCAATGTAAAACCGATGCAGCAAGATGCGCTTTAGGGCCAAATTTGCTCATGTCAGAATCCCAGCCAAAAGCAAAGACACCTTTTTGTTCAGCCGCCTGTACCACTGCTGGAGAATCGGTATTTTGCATCAGCACATCTGCGCCTTGAGCAATCAAAGCCAAGGCTGCATCACGTTCTTTGCCCGGGTTAAACCATGAATTCACCCAAATGACTTTGGTTTTAATTTTTGGATTTACACTTTGTGCACCGAGGGTATAGGCATTGATATTACGGATAACTTCAGGAATCGGAAAAGACGCAACTACACCCAAAACATTATTTTTGGTTTTTTGCCCTGCGACCACACCCAGCATATAAGCACCTTCATAGGTACGGACATCGTAGACCCCTAAGTTTTTGCCCTGCTTATAACCGGTTGCATGCATAAATACTGTATTGGGAAATTGCTTGGATACTTTCTCCATTGCATTCATATAACCAAACGAAGTCGCAAAAATGACTTTATTGCCTTGTTGTGCCAGGTTGCGGATCACACGTTCGGCATCTGCTGTTTCAGGGACATTTTCGATATAAGAGGTTTTATATTTTCCTGCGAGGGTTTTTTCAGCCTTAATCCGGCCCTGATCGTGAGAATAGGTCCAGCCATGGTCGCTGGTTGGGCCAATATAAACAAATGCGGCTTTATCTTGGGCCTGAACATTGGCGACAGCGGCCATGCCCATTACACCACTTGCCATTAATACCCCTACCAATTTTTTCAATCCGGTTTTCAAGCTATTTTTTTCTTTCATTCTATTCTGCTCTTGGTTGTTCTGTGTCATGCAACACATGCTTTAAAATGACTTCACGCAAATGTGCTCAGTCTGTTCAAGATATAATTAGCAATAAGCATTCCAGTTTTTATAAAAATAATAGAAATAGGGTTTTAAAATAAAATGTTTTTTGTTTTTATAATTTAATTAAGGCGTAATGATATTAAATTTATAAAAGCTTATTTTATGATTGATAGGGGGTTTAATTTATCAAATGGATTTATTTTTTATTTTTGCTTATTAGTGGTGCGATAAAATAAAATGCCTTAAATTTGCGCATTCCTTTTTTAATCCAAGCTTCATATTTTTCATGAGCAAAGATAAATTAAAATGATAGAACCATGTATTGAGACTCATTGAGGGAATGGGATTTTTTTAGATATAAATCATTAATATTTAAATATATTAATAGTTTTTTTATAGTTAGGTTTAGCTTGTAATACGCCGAAAGGATGATGTTCTGTAGATATTTTTATTTTCTCTCCTCATTGAAGGAGGTTGGAAATCTCTAATCGGAGCTTGCCTGGATTGATTTATTTAATTTCCAAATTTTGAAAATATTAATCAATTTTAATTAAGAAATAAGGACATATAAATAATATTTTGATCATTCAAAAATAATATAAATAAAAACCACTATATTGAAATATAGGGTTTCTATTTAAAATTTAATCCATATTTTTAAATTTTAAAATATATTAGACAATATAACGTTTACTTAATCCCCACTCGGCTAAGATTCGACGATAGGTCGTTGAAGAGCGATCTGCTTCAAAATGCGCTTCCATAGAAATATCGAGCGGTAATTCTTCAGGTTTTTGGCTTTCTACCATGTCCTGATCTTCGGCAAAAATTTGTGCATTGAAGTCATATACCGCCTGTAAATCTCCTGTGGTATCGAAGTTGCGTGTCAGTGGTACAAATAAACGGGTTTTATTGTGTGAGACCGGACAACAGGCATTGAGAATTTTTAATTGTCCCTGTTCTGGGAAATGTACAGTTAGCACCGCAGAAAACGGTGGATAGACATCAAATACACGTTTCCACAAAAAGCCTTCCGGTGCCAGATCTTGCATACCATGTGGATAGTTGCTGACACTGCTGACATATTCGGTATGCAGGCCGTAATTTGTACGTTCTGTCGTGTATTTGGGTACAACCTGATTTTCAGGATCTGCGAAAGAACCCTGATGAACCCAGGCAAAATGTGCAACATCAATAAAGCCTTCCAGTTGACGGCCACTCGAACCGGCAATATCCAAAAACGGCGGTAAAATTGCCTGATGATCTGGCATCTCCCAGGTATCTAAAACAGGAAAATTGGCTTTTGCTTCGTCACGGCCAAAAATACTGGTCCAGATCAAGCCATATTTTTGCACTACTGGAAATTTGGTCAGAGAAAAGCGCTCAGAAATGTTGGTCAGCTCGGGTTGTGCAGGAATTTTGATACATTTTCCCTGGCCATTGTAGTGTAAGCCATGATAAGGACAGACCAGATTTTCACCCGAAACCCAGCCTTTGGTTAAGGGTACGCCCCGGTGTGGACAGAGATCACGAACCAGGTGAATTGCACCACTGTCTGTTTTATACAGTGCAAGTTTGACATCAAGCAGGGTTACTTGTTGCGGTTGGGTAGAAACGTCCTGAATCCGTGCAACCGGATACCAGTGACGAGCCAGAATGTCCCAGTCCTGATCATCAAACTGGCTATAGCAGGGTTTGTTGAATAAATTGATGACTGGAATGGCGTTCATATCAAACCTATATTCTTACTGTGGATGGTCTCTTTTTACAGGCCTTGAACAGTGCATAACTGTGCAATTTTGGCTTTGCTTATGATTGAAATTACTGAATTTATTGTCATTCTGTCTATTAGAATGATTCGTACTATTCATTCTTGAAATTAGAACACATCAACCATGTACAAATGTACTTGCCGATTAAAGCTGCCTTCTTTGGCATAAAACTCGCATAAACACGTTTATCTCAAATATTGATATGAATAAAAGGTGGTTCTTCGCTTGACTAAATTAATGAATACGCCTTTTTCCCGATTTTCAGAATATTTTATCGCGGTGGCGAAAACGGGAAGTTTACGCAAGGCCGCAGATCAATTATTCATTTCCGTGTCTGCAGTACATCGGCAAATTGCTTTGGCTGAAGAAGAACTGGGAATTGTGTTATTTGAGCGTTTGCCCCATGGTTTAAAACTGACACTGGCGGGTGAATTACTCTATGCCGATGTTTTAAAATGGCAAAAAGAATTCCAGCAAACCCGGATTCGCTTTGATGAAATTCAGGGGCTTACGCGTGGGACCATCGAATTCGGTTTAATTTCTGCCTTAAATGATGGTTTTGTCATGCAGTCCGTGCAATATATGTATGAACATTATCCCTGGATTAATTTTAATATCCGGGTCGCAGACAGTGAAATCGTAGCCAAAAAAGTGATTGAGGCAGAACTGGATTTTGGCCTGATCCTGAATCCGAAATCCCATCAACATATTGAAGTCCTGCACTTTCTGGAACTGCCTTTAGGTTTTGTGATGGGTAAGTCTCATCCTTTTGCTCAAGCAGAAAAGATTTATTTTTCAGATACCTTGAATGACAACCATTTTATTCCGGCCGACCCCCTGATTATTCATGATTATGTACAGGCACTGTATAAACATCATCAATTTATACCTGCACGTAAAACGGAATCGAATGATATCCGCCTGATGAATACTCTCATTAAGGCGAATTCCGGGATTGGAATTTTTAGTTATCTCGATGTTTTACCCTATGTCGAGCGAGATGAAGTGGTCTTTAAACCTATCTCTGAAAAAGGACTGCATCCGCTGACCATTGCCTTGTGTGTGGCGCCTAAACGCCAAATTTCACGCGTTTCCCAGTTGATGATTAAACATATGATTGAACAAATGGAAACCTTAAAAAGCAAGGTGCAGCAACTGTAGTATTTTCATACTTAAATAACAAAAACCGCGATGGCTAAAATCGCGGTTTCTCGATATGTGATGCTATTAATTAGACTTAATCCAATGGATTACCCACAATATTGCTAATAATGCCTTTCATAATATGTGGGCCTTGTTCTTTCCGTAGGTCTGCATACCAGTCTTTGGTAATTTGCTCATCTTTCATATGCGTGACATCACAACGCTTACGTGCACGTAGCAGCAATTCATTGGCGCGTTCATTGCGTTTATTCTGATAGCGTTTCAGGGCATCTTCCAGACCTAGCGTATTAATTTGTAAGGCACGTGCCAGATAGACCGCATCTTCCATTGCCTGGCAACCTCCCTGCCCGATATCCGGTGTGGTGCTATGTGCTGCATCCCCTAAAATTACCACACGGCCCTTATAAAACTGGGTAAAAGGCTCAATATCATGGATCTCGACACGATTGGTTTTCTGCTCATCAATACTGTCAATTAAGCGCTGAACCTGGGAGCACCAGCCAGAGAAATATTGCTTTAATAAGATCTTATATTCCGAACGTTGATTCTCCAGACCTGCGGGCAATGGCACATCAAAGAAGAAATAAAAGCGATGCTCTGCCACAGGCATCAGTGAAGCGCGTTTGCCTTCACCGACAAAAGTGGTCCACTGCTGTGCGGGCGCTAAATCTTCAGAGATCTCAACCAGTCCGTTCCAGTTCACATAGCCAGCATAACGGCGTTCAACCTGTTTGCCCAATACATACTGACGCGTCATGGAATGGGTACCATCTGCGCCAATCAATAATGCTGCAGAAACAGTGCTGCCATCCTGAAAACCGATTTCAACGTGTTGCCCCTTATCCTCAATAGACACCATTTTTTTACCGAGCTGAATATCCTGCCGGCCAAACTCATCCATTAACATATTTTGTAATTCAGCACGCGATACCGGATATGGACGTTGACCGACTTCTTCAATTAACGGCGCCAAACTAAACTGCGTCATGACCTCGCCATTCAAACCATCGATATAGGCTAAGTCATTCATCTGGCCACCTAACTTTGCTACCTGTTCAGTTAAGCCCAGATAGTTCAAACACTTCACCCCGTTTGACCACAAGGAAATTGCAGCACCGACAGGTAAAATCTGTTCTGCCTGCTCATAGATGGTGACCCGATGTCCGAACTTTTTTAGTGCAATTCCTGTGGTTAACCCGCCCATGCCTGCCCCAATAATTGCAATCTCCATCTATTCCTCCTGGCTATTTCATCTTCATTGCCAGCTAAAATGCTAAAAACGTGCCATCCTGAAAAAAATGCACTAAAAAAATAGCAAGAGTTGGCACACGCTGTGCTTTTAAATTCCTTCAATGTCCTGTTTTTATAAAGGCAGAAGACCTAAATTTGTATTTATAAAAGTGCATATTCATGTGACGTATACCAATGATGGAAATTTAAGATGGCGACCTTATTAGCTCCAATTTTTGATCTGCCTGCTCCAGTACAGCAGTTAACTAACCTTGCAGATGCCCGAATTGGCGCAGAAATTCTTGAATGTTCAGATGAGTTTTTTGCTGAAGCAAAACGCATGTTGCAATTTGAGGCACCGGTCTTTATCGAAGACAAGTTTGATGAGCATGGCAAATGGATGGATGGCTGGGAAACCCGTCGCAAGCGCCACACGGGCTATGATTGGGCCATCATTAAACTTGCTGTTGCAGGTCAAATACAGGCACTGGATATTGATACGACTTTTTTTAGCGGTAATTATCCGGCCTCTGCTGCTGTGCAAGCATGTTATGCGCCAGATGGAAATCTTGATCAGGCAGAATGGATCAGCATTATAGAAAATAATGTCTTGGGCCCCAGCCAGCATCATATTGTTCAGATTTCAGCAAAGCAGATATTTACCCATGTCCGTTTGAATATTTATCCTGACGGTGGGATTGCACGTTTTAAGGTCTATGGTCAGGTAAAAATCAATCTGCAAGATAGTGATCAAATGCTAGATGTTTTGGCACTAGAACATGGTGGCCGTGTCGTTGCCTATAGCGATGCGCATTTTGGACATCCACGCAATCTGATTAATCCGGGACGTGGCATTAACATGGGCGATGGCTGGGAAACCAAACGGCGTCGTGCTCCAGGATTTGACTGGTGCATTTTGGCTTTAGGCGCCAGTGCCCGAATCGAGAAAATTGAAATTGATACCGCCCATTTTAAGGGAAATTTCCCTGCAGAGGTTTCTATTCAAGCCATCTATGTTGAGGATGCAACCGATGAGCAACTCATTCCACAAAGCATGTTCTGGCCTTTTTTGTTAGAAGCTCAGCCCATGCAAATGGATCATATTCATCATTACATCAATGAAATTTTACAGCACGAAAAAATTTCCCATATTCGTGTCAACATGATTCCCGATGGTGGTATTAGCCGGATTCGGCTCTGGGGAAAATTGGCCTAAATGATGAAGAGCATGTATATGCAAAGCATAAAAATACAGTCTTTAAGCACGGAAAATTTTCTGCCTTTTGGAGAAGTCATTGCCTGTCAGGGTAATCATTATTTTCATATCAATGAGCAGCAGACTGAGCGTTATCATGCCCTGTCTGAAGTAGAAAGTGATGCCAAGGTTGGACTGAGTATTTTTAGAAATATGCAAGCTACGGCAATTCCTTTTCAAATCTCGATGCTGGAAAGACATCCTCTGGGTTCACAGGCTTTTATTCCAATGCACGGCCAGCAATTTTTAATCGTTGTAGCGCCTGAACTTGATTATACACAGCCCGATATTAGTCAGATTCAGGTATTTATCAGTGATGGTTCTCAAGGGATAAATTATCGTGCCGGAACCTGGCATCATCCATTATTGACCCTTGAAGCACCCAGCGAGTTTGTCGTAGTGGATCGTATAGGTAGCGGATCAAATTGTGATGTTCATCCTTTTCCTGAAAACATCCAGATCGTATTTTAAACGCATTAAAAAAAGCCCTTTTATCAGGGCTTTTAACTTATTTCTTCATCACTTTGCCTAGAAGTGATATTTCACTAAAGCACTGACATTATTTTCATCGGCATTTGGGATACCGAATTTGTTGTTCCAGATAGAATGTTCAATCCCCAGATATAAATTGGTGTCTGGAGAAATGTGTTTACCGACATTCCATTTCCATTGGGTGGTCCAGTTCATCTCGCTGTCATGAGTATCTTCTTCTGTAGACCAGTCCAAGAAGCCATCCACCAGAAATTCTTCAGTTCCCAGTTTAATTGGCACGCCATAGGTCAGTGTCAACTGGTAATCATCATCAATATTCTCATTATTCACGCGATAAAGGTTAATGCTGGCATAACGGAAATATGGAATATCCAGATCGAAACCTACGCCGTACAGGAAGTTATCAAAACCCTCTCCACCTTCCCAGGTCGTTGAAACCAGTACATCTTTAACCGGACCAAAGGCAAGCTTCTGACCCGACACTTCACCCAAGCTCAAACGTGGTGAAAATTCAAAATAACTTGATTTAAAGTCATCTGCACCGCGCATACGGTCAATGAAGAAGAAGACATCTGCATATTTTACTTTTGCCGTATATTCAAAGGTCGCAGTCGCCTGTTTCTCATCGACCACCTCATAGTTTTCTCCATAAAGTCCGGTGACACTGAAGTCTTGCCAGATCGGTTTTGCCTGTGCGGATGCCGCACCCAATACAAGTAATGTTGCAGCAGTAAGTTGAGTGAATTTCATAAATAAGGGTCCCCAATGGAATGAAAGAATCACATTCTGAATTAAGCAAAAACAAAGCCAACATTTTTAATTTTTGATAAAAAAAACAGCCCATTTTCTGGACTGTTTTCATCCTGGTTTAAATTTTCTAATGTGGAATCTTTGCCACAATTTCTGTAGTCGCTGTGCTTTTATTTTTAAATAGGTTCAGATGATTGAACAACAGGTTGAGTAAAATGGCCATTAAGCAGGTTGAGCTAATCCCCGAATGAAACAAGGTTTGCACCCATTTTGGAAAGTTGGCATAAAAGGAATGATCAATAATGGGAATCATGCCGGCTGCAATAGCCGTCGCAACAATGATAAGATTTTTTTGCTCGTTATAATCAATTTTAGCCAAGGTACGAATCCCGCTTGCAGCGACTGTTCCAAAAAGTACCAGACCTGCACCACCTAATACCGGTACAGGAATGGCAGCAATCAAACGTCCCATAATTGGCAGTAAACCCAACACGACTAAAATCATGCCCCCAGCTGCGACCACAAAGCGGCTTTTAATTCCGGTAATCGCCACCAAGCCGACATTTTGCGCAAAAGCACTTTGCATAAATGAACCAAAAACCGGTGCCATCGCACTCGATAACATATCGGCACGCAAGCCATTCGAGATACGATCCGCATCCACTTTGGTACCTACAATCTCACCCACTGCAATGATATCTGCTGTGGTTTCGGTCATAATCACTAGCGTAACGATAAGCATGGAAATGATGGCAGTGAGCTCAAAAGTCGGTAGTCCAAAGGCGAAGAAGCTGGGTACCTGAATCCATGTTCCATTCGCAACTTTAGAGAAATCACCAAAACCGAATAAATAAGCCAGTACTGAACCTAAAACAATTGCCAGTAAAATAGACAAGCGACGAATAGCAGCATGTCGGCTCAAATTCAGGCAGACGACTAAAGCTAAAGTCATGAGTGCCAGACCAATATTTTCGATACTTCCCCATTCTGGTGCCTTGGGATTGCCGCCCATCATCCAGCGGACTGCCACCGGCAATAAAGACAAACCAATGATAGTAATGATGCAACCGGTCACGACTGGTGGAAAGAAACGGATAATTTTGGAAAAATAAGGTGCGAGGAAAAAACCGATCAATGATGCGACAACGACTGCACCGTAGACGGCTTGCAAACCACCGCCTGTAGTCACAATCGCCACCATCGTTGCGACACCGGCAAAAGAAACCCCTTGCACCAAAGGTAGTTTTGCACCGATATATTTCCCCCCAACGGTTTGCAAAATTGTGGCTAAACCACCGACAAATAGCGCCGCCGCAATCAATAATCCAATTTGATAAGCTTCTAGGCCGGCTGCTGTTCCCACGATTAAAGGTGGTGCAATAATTCCACCATACATGGTCAGTACGTGTTGCAAACCATAAGCTGCACTTTTCCCCGCACCTAAATATTCATGTTCAGGTGATATTGTTTTACTTTGTTCTGTCATTTTTCTCACCCTCAAAGTCTAAATATAAAATCAGCTTCCGCGATATGTGGAGTACCCGAATGGGCTGATCAGTAAAGGAATATGAAAATGCTGGAATGCATCTTTCACATAAAAATGAATAACTGCTTTAGGAAAAAAAGTTTCTAAACCCAAACCTTCAAAATAAGCAGATGTAAAAAACTCAAGACTATAGATACCTGTTTTTAAATCGACTATGCCAAAATCACTGACGCGACCGTCTGTATTGGTTTTTGTCTCAGCAAGCAAGCGACCGTCTTCAGCAAAAAGTCGTACCACCACGTCTGTCGCAGGTTTTCCCAGATGTGTATCTAAAATATGCGTGCTAATCATGCATGAAGCTCCTGAGCCAGTCGTGACAAGGCAATTTCTGCCAGTTGATGATGGACAATACGTTTCTCAATCTCTGGATCATTTAGCAAACGATAGTTCAGGGCTTGAAGGACGTCTTCACTGCTCAATCCAGCAGCTTTGATCAGAAAGATAAACCCATATTTTTTTTCATAGGCAAGATTGCCTTTAAGCAGCGCGAGCTGGGTATCGTCATCTGCTGTAATGCCGGATTGCTCACGATGGGAAAAGTCTTTTTCTATTTCACTTAATTCAGCCTGTGCCTGTTTTTCACCTATACGGGGATGATTATCCAGCGCAGTTTTAATTTCATCCCAACTCCAGGTCGCCGCCTGTTGGTTCGCTGCACTCAAAACATCCTCAAGCGATGCATAAGGACGTTTTGTGGCAAGCTCGGTCGACCAGCTGGGTATTTGCACACAGTGCTTTAAAAAGATCATCGCATCTTCTGCTGATGCTTGATTAAATTCAACAAGTTGCACTATTCAATCGCCTGTTTATATTGCTTGGTTATTTAAAACTGGTTTTGCAATAACAGTGCCAAAGCTGATGTGTTTGTTATTTTTATAAAGTACATGACTCAAAAAAGAGCATCTAAACTGATCTTTTCCAATATATTTTATGATTATGGCGCATGATGGTTATACCAGTGCTCGGCAATATCCCCACGACGGCAAATCCAGACCTTGTCATGATTTTGAATGTAGTCCAGGAACTTTTGTAGAGCTTTAAAACGTCCCGGCCGTCCTAAAGTACGGCAGTGCATGCCAATCGACAGCATTTTTGGCGCAGTTTCGCCTTCGGCATAGAGCACATCAAAAGCATCTTTGAGATATTGATAAAACTGTTCCCCGCTATTAAACCCGCCCGGTGAACTGAATTTCATGTCATTGCTATCCAGGCTATAAGGAATAATCAAATGCGGACGTGTTTCCCCTGCCTGATTGGTCAAGGTGCTCCAAAATGGCAAGTCATCTCCATAGTAATCAGCGTCATATTTGATGTGAGGAAATTCAGCCAGAAGTTGACGGGTGTTTGGACTGTCCCGACCGGTATACCACCCAATAGGCGCTTCACCAAACAGGCTTTCCAGAACACTGATCGCCTGATCCATATACTGACGTTCAAGTTCAAGCGGCATGTCCTGATAATGTAGCCAGCGCTGCCCATGTGAAACCACATCATAATGAGCTGATTTAATCGCCTCGACCACATAAGGATTACGTATTAAGGCCATACCGACTCCAAAGATAGTCATCGGCAAACCACGTTTCTGGAACTCCTGATGAATCCGCCAGAAGCCTGCACGTGAACCATATTCGTACATCGAATCCATCGACATATGTTTGTCTGGAAAGCTGGCAGCACCGATGATTTCAGATAAAAACTGTTCTGACCCCGTATCACCATGTTCAATGTGGTTTTCACCACCTTCTTCATAATTCAGCACAAACTGTACCGCGACACGCGCGCCGTTTGGCCATTGCACTTTTGGTGGTTCGCCATGATAACCAATCAGGTCACGCGAATAAGGTGCACTGCGAATGCTCTCGATAAGTTCTTGTCCGCGTAAATAGCTAGTCGTCACATCAAATCCTTGTCGATTCTGAGTAAATGATCAATTGTCTATACGCGTGATAAGCAATTTGTGCGCCAAAGTAGAGCATCGACAGCGCGAACATAGGCTTAAAAAGATTATTTTTAGGAGATTTAAGCATTTAAATATCCCATCTCAATATTTGCGTGGTTGAACATAAAAAACCTGGAAAGATGCTTATTTTGTTTTTAATCGCTGGTCAGTGTTCTGATTTACGCAATCCTATGTCCTGTTAATTGAAATTTCATAGAACACATTGCTGTTTTATAGTCCAGCTAAAGGTCATGACACAGAACCCATTATGAATACAAATATCGCCGCTTTTAGTCCCGACTTACCAGTCCATATGACATTCGAGGAACATGACTGGCATCTTTTGGCTCAGTACTGGTATCCGATTGCACTTGCGCGTGATATTACAGATCAGCCAACAAGTAGCATGCTGCTTGATATGCCTCTGGTGATTTATAAAATGAACGATGAACTGGTGGTGGCGAAAGATGCATGTCCGCATCGCGGTGTACCTTTAAGCTTGGGAAAAAATGACGGCCAAGGCGTGGTGTGTCGTTATCACGGTTTACGCTTTGGCAATGAAGGTAAATGCAACCGTATTCCTGCACATCCTCAGCATAAAATATCGGAACGTTTCCATTTGAAAACTTATGCTGCGGTAGAAAAGTATGGTCTGATCTGGTGTTCATTAAGCGCTACAAAAGATGCAGAACCTCATATTCCTAACATGCCTTTTTGGGATGATGCTGAGTATCAGCAACTGGTCTGCCCTCAGATAGACATTCAATGTTTTGCAGGAAGACAGCTCGAAGGTTTTATTGATGTGGCTCATTTTGCCTGGGTGCATCCAGACACTTTTGGCGATCCGGAGGATGTAGAAGTTCCTGATTACAGTACGACAGAAACGGAGGTCGGTTTTAATGCAGATTATATCAGCAGTGTGGGACGTTATCCGATCGGAACAGAGCAGCGTGGCCAGGAAGATTTTAAATGGTTACGTCATTTTGAAGTGAGCCTACCCTTTACTGCAACACTTACGATTCATTTTCCAAATCATGCCAAGCAGGTCATCATGAATGCGGCTTCACCCATGACTGCGCGTTCAACACGACTTTTTGCACCTATTTGCCGCAATTATGATAAAGATTTACCGGTTGAAGATGCCTATGCCTTTAATATGAAAATTTTCGAGGAAGATCGTGTGATTGTAGAAAATCAGAAACCTGAATATTTACCTCTGGACTTATCTTTAGAAGCGCATTTTCCGGCAGATCGAAGCTCGAGTATGTACCGAAAATTACTACGTAAACGGGGATTTAGTCCTTTATTTGCTGCTTAAAATTTTATTCAAAAGAAAGATTCATAATAAATAACCAGGGTTAGAGCTCCTCTGATATTTAAAAATTAATTGGGTTATATATTGATTTCTATGAGGATACATCTTGTTATATAGCCTCATAAGCCTTGTATTCTGGTGAAGATAAGGCCTTTTAGAACGATAAAGAACTTTAAGAAGATAAAATTAGTTTTTTATTAAAATAGGTATATAATAAATAAAATCACTTTACTTTACTATTTTAATAAAATTATGAATCAATATTGCACACTGCAGATTTATCAGGAAGATGAATGGCTGGATTGCGCTATTGTTGAGATTGTCGGTCAACAACAAACTGGATGGCAAGCAGCCACGCGCACATCATATCTATTTGAATATGCTATTTCTTATATGGACCTAAGCGATGGGCATGCGCTAGCCTATCATTTACCAGTAAATGTACAAAATACCTTGCAATCTACCTGGCCAGCCTTCCTGATGGATTTGTTACCTCAAGGTTATGGCCGTAAAGAATTACTCCGTCAGCTTAATTTTTCTGAAAACACTCAGGAACAAGCAGACTGGGCGCTTCTAAAAGCGGGTGCAGGTAATCCGATTGGTAATTTACGGATTAAAGAGGCTTATGAATGGCTACAGGGGCAGTTTCCTGTTCAGCAGAATCATGGCTTTAGCCTAGACCAAGTCGTAGAACGTCAAGAAAACTTTATTGAATCCTTAGCCTCTTATGGACTTTTTATTGCCGGCTCTTCTGGTATTCAGGGCGAGTGGCCAAAATTACTGCTGACTCAAGGTCATGATGACCTGTTCTATCTGGATCACACGCTGACAGATCATCAGGTCAAACAGCATTGGCTGGTGAAATTCAGTCGTGGCAGTGATCAGAATCTAGATAAAATTTTGATGCACGAAGCCTTATATATGAAAATTGCCCAATACCTGGGACTTCGTGTTCATCAGGAACTGGAGCTGCATGGTAAGACTTTATTTATTCCCCGATTTGACCGTAAAGTCAGCGATGGGAAGGTTGAAAGAATTGCCCAGGAAAGTATTGCTTCTCTGGGAGGAAAAGCCGGTTTTGGGGTAAGAATGACCCATAACCAGATCTGTAGCCTGTTGATGCAATGCTGTACTGAACCAAAACAGGAAATCTTTGAATATTTGAAGCGTGATCTTGCCAATGTTGCTTTAGGCAATAAGGACAATCATACCCGTAATACAGCGATTCAACGTTTCAATAACGGAATCATTCAACTAACCCCATTATTTGATTTTGCGCCGATGTGGCTCCATCCAGATGGTATTGCCCGAACTACGCGTTGGGAGCGAGATGATCATGGTGGTATGCCAATTTGGCATTCAGTTATCGAACAGATAACAGAAAGTACGCTAATTGATTCAGAAGAAATCAGAGCGGTGCTAGTCGAGCAATTACCACTTTATCAGGGGTTACTCGAGCACATGCAGTATCTGCAATTGGCACCTGAAATTCTAGAAAATAGCCAGTATCGAATTGATAATATTTGCCAACAATTGGAGGAGCTGAATTATGGATAAACGCTTCAAGCCACTGACTCCGATTAAACAGATGCAAAAGAGATTGTCTGTACTTGAAACCGTCAGTAACAATCCTGACTGGCCTTTTCATCAGGTTGCTCGCTTCATTCGTACCGAGTTGCACCTCACACTCAACGATATGGCTAAAATTACCAAGATTGCTCCCCAAACTCTACAGAAAATGGAACAACCTGAAGGAAATCCAACACTCAAGTCTATGCAGAAATTACTGGATGCTTTTGGTTTAAAGTTAGAAATCAGGGTTAAATCCTGATGAGAAGCTGATGCTTTAATTGATATTTGCGGGAATTTTAGAGAAGAAGAATGGTTTAACAACTGAAAATATGCCCTGCTCCAATCTGTTTATTGAGTCCTTGCTCCATCGCAGGAATCCCGGTTTAAATTAAACGCGGGATTCACTGGAGGCTGATATTTTCTTATCAGTTTTTTAATGAATACGTTTACTTTTTAAACGTCATTATGAAGAAATATCAACACAGAGATATTTCATTTCAAGATATTCATCCATACCGAATTTGGACCCTTCACGGCCTAATCCTGATTGCTTGACTCCACCAAATGGCGCAACCTCATTAGAGATAGCTCCGGTATTGATTCCCACCATACCGTATTCTAAGGCTTCGCCTACACGCCACTGACGTGCTGTACTTTGGGTAAATACATAGGTGGCCAGACCGAATTCCGTATCGTTCGCCATCTGAATTGCTTCTTCTTCAGTCTTGAAGCGGAATAACGGCGCCAACGGTCCAAAAGTTTCTTCTTTTGCCACACGCATCTGCTGGGTGACTTCAGTCAGAAGCGTTGGTTCGAAGAATGTACCGCCCAGATTTGAGCGCTGTCCACCGGTTTTCACCTGTGCACCTTTGCTCACTGCATCGGCAATATGTGACTGCACTTTTTCAATCGCAGCCTCATCAATTAATGGACCTTGGGTAGAAGCTTCATCACGGCCATCACCGACTTTCAGTTTGTCAACGGCAGCCACCAGTTTTTCTACCAGCGCATCATAAATGCCATCTTGTATATAAATCCGGTTCGCACAAACACAGGTCTGCCCACTGTTCCGGAATTTACTGGCCATGATGCCCTGTACCGCCTGTTCAAGATTGGCGTCATCAAAGACCAGAACTGGCGCATTGCCACCAAGTTCTAAGGACAGTTTTTTGATGGTCGGCGCACATTGCTGCATCAGGATACGACCGACTTGAGTTGAGCCGGTAAAGCTTAACTTTTTCACGGTTTCGCTTTCACATAAGACCTGACCCACTTCAACCGCATCACCACTGACATGCAGCAATACATCTTGTGGCAAACCTGCGCGCAAGGCCAAAACTTCAAGCGCATAGGCGGTTAAAGGCGTTTGTTCAGCCGGTTTAACCAGCATGGAACAGCCAGCAGCCAGAGCTGGCGCGGCTTTACGGGTAATCATCGCCGCCGGAAAATTCCACGGTGTAATGGCCGCTGTCACCCCAATCGCCTGCTTAATGACCAATAACCGTTGATGGGCAAGCGTTGGAGTCAACACGTCACCATCAATACGGCGTGCCTGCTCAGCAAACCAGCGGATAAAGGAAGCAGCATAACCGATTTCACCCCGTGCCTCAGCCAGTGGCTTACCCTGTTCAGCAGTCAGAATCTGAGCCAAAGATTCTTTATGTTCCTGCATCAGATTGAACCAGGCCCAAAGCACATCCGCACGTTCGAGGGCTGTCTTGGTTTTCCAGGCTTTTTGGGCTTGCTGAGAACGAGCTATCAGCTGTTCTACAGATGTCCGGTCATGGGATTTTACCCAGGCCAAAGTGGCTTGGGTTGCTGCATCTTTGACTTCAATATATTCATCCGTGGCAGGCTGATCGAAGTTGATATCAGGATGCTGTAATAAATCTCTATATTGCGCTTGAAGCATGATCATTACTCTTTTATTAGGCTGCGACAGACAGTGCAAACCCTTGTTTCAAGATAGCCAATCCCGCACGGAACTGTTCTGCCGGAATCGTGAGCGGGTATAGGAAACGGATTACATTACCATAACGACCGCAGGTCAGGATTAACAGACCATTTTGCATGGCATGGTTTTGTACAGCTTTTGCCTGTTCCGCAGTTTCAAGCTCAACCGCCACCATTGAGCCCAGTGCACGAATATCTTTGACCATGCTAGATGACATTTTCAGTTCATGTAAAACATCAACCAGTTCTGCGCCTAGATCATTCGCTCTTTCACAAAGACCTTCTTCTTCAATGATATCCAGTACCGCATGGGCAGCCGCAACAGCAACCGGGTTACCGGCATAAGTACCGCCCAATCCACCCGGATTTGGTGCATCCATCACTTCAGCACGACCCACAACGCCTGAAATCGGGAAACCGCCGCCCAGACTCTTTGCCATCGTAATCAGATCTGGCTTGGTCTCATAATAATCCATCGCAAACAGTTTACCTGTACGCGCAAAACCAGACTGTACTTCATCAGCAATCAGTAAAATGCCGTTTTGATCGCATAGTACACGCAAGCGTTTCAGGAATTCTGCAGGCACCACATTAAAACCGCCTTCGCCTTGTACAGGCTCAAGCACAATCGCTGCTACGTCATGCGCAGCAATATCTTCTGCGAAAATATCTTCAATGCTTTGAATTGCATCATTAACACTAATGCCTTTGGATTCCACCGGGTAACGGGCATGGAAAACACCACCAGGCATCACCCCAAAGTCGCGTTTATAAGGTGCAGTTTTACCGGTCATGGCCATCGTCATGAATGAACGGCCATGAAAACCATTACCAAAAGTCACAATGCCATGACGGCCAGTATGGGCACGGGCAATTTTAACTGCATTTTCGACAGCTTCAGCACCAGTCGAAAAGAATGAGGTTTTTGCAGCACCTTGGATGGGTGCGCGTGCATTGATACGTTCTGCCAGAGCAACGTAACTCTCGTATGGTACAACCTGATAAGCCGTATGGGTAAATTTGGTTAATTGTTCAGTGACCGCAGCAATAATTTTAGGATGGCGATGGCCAGTATTCAGTACGGCGATCCCGCCCGCAAAGTCGATATATTGATTGCCTTCTGCATCCCAAATGGTCGAGTTTTCTGCTTTCTCTGCGTACCATTGACACATGACCCCAACACCACGTGGTGTTGCCTGCTGTTTACGTGCATTCAGTGCTGAGTGTTTACTGTCCATTTTGTATCCTCATTCTTGATTCATACGTTGTAAATTTTGCTATCCGGATCTTGGGATAGAAATTTGCCAAAGACTGGCTGATATGGTTCATTTTGCGCTTTTATACGTATGAGACGAGAGCCACTTTGCAGCAGATCGAAGGAGCCAATTGGTCTAGTTGAAATTAGTAAAAGAGTCAAAATATAAAATTATTTTATTTATAAACAAGTATTTATGTTTTTAATAAAAATTGGCTCCTTTTTAAATAAAGAAGCCAATTTAAAAATCCATTGCAAAAATTTAGGATAGGTCATCATGGATTAAATCCATTCATTTTTATGGATTAATCCATCTTGCAAAAACTTCGCTTAACCCGGATAGATGCCGCGTTCCTGACGCGCCATTAAAATCCGCTCACAGGCCAGAATATAAGCGGCTGTACGCAAAGAACATCCGGCCTGGACTGATTTTTGCCATACATCCTGTACCGCATTTTTCATGCTGGCATCCATACGCTGATTAATCTCTTCCTCGGTCCAGAAATAACTGGCCAAATCCTGAACCCATTCAAAATAGCTGACCGTCACGCCACCCGCATTGCAGATTACATCTGGCACCACGGTAATATGACGCTCACTCAGAATTTCATCCGATTCAGTCAAAGTGGGACCATTGGCACCTTCCAGAATCATTTTGGTCTGAATATTTTGCGCGACCTGAGTATTAATCACACCTTCCAGCGCTGCCGGAATAAAGACTTCGGCAGGAATGGTCCAGAAAGCTGATGCAGAAATTTCATCGCTGGCAGAAAATCCCTGAATTTTATGGTGGGTATTTGAGTATTCAAGCAGCTTTCTAATATCAATCCCCTGTTCCTGATACAGGGTGGCAGAATGGTCCTGAACACAGATCACTTTGCTGCCATTTTCCTGGAAAAGCAGCGCAGCTTCACTGCCGACATTACCGAAACCCTGTACACAGACCCGGGCATTTTTTAAATCTAGACCAATTTGCTGGGCAACTTCACGACCGCTAATAAACACACCACGGCCTGTGGCTTTACTGCGGCCTAAAGACCCCCCTAAATGAACCGGCTTTCCGGTCACTACACCAGTAATCGTAGAACCCGCATTCATGGAAAACGTATCCATCATCCAGGCCATGATTTGCGGATTGGTTCCAACATCCGGCGCCGGAATATCTTTTTGCGGTCCAATAATTAAATTGATTTCTGCCGTATAACGTCGGGTCAAGCGTTCCAGTTCGCGCTTGGAAAGCTGGCTCGGATCAACTCGCACACCGCCTTTGGCACCGCCAAAAGGTAAATTTAGAGCAGCACATTTGATCGTCATCCAGGCCGACAGAGCCATCACCTCATCCAAATTGACATCTGGATGAAAACGCACGCCGCCTTTGCCTGGACCGCGAGTTAAATTGTGCTGAACACGATAGCCTTCAAAATGCTGAACCGTACCATCATCCATGATGACCGGAACATCGACAATCAAACTGCGCTTTGGGCGTCGCAGCATGTCCAGTCGTTCACTCAGCTCACCCAGATAAGGCGCTACTTTATCCAGTTGCTTAAGATAATTGTTCCAGGCCGTTGTACCTTGCTCGGTATAGGTCAATCCTTTCATCATCATGTTCATTCTATGATCCTTTTGTTATATGCAGTCGTATGTCCTGGCGGCTGCAACACATCTCTATTCGGCTGTTATGGCAATCATTGCTTGATTCAGGTCTTAGTTCAGCGAGCTCCAAACAAAATCAGTGTCTAGATTTTCCGCTTTAGTTTTAATCGGTATCTGTGTATATTGCCTGCCCGCCTGTATGCTCGCATTCAAGCCGCAGGTACATGATCAAAACGCATACAAGACACTTTACAATGACTGCCTGATCAGACTATTTTGCACCTAGCAATACCGCTCTCACGAGAGCCATTTCAAATTTGTAGGAGAGAGCCAATTGCGTAGCTTGCTTGGAGATTATTTACTGCAGCGATTGCAGCAAGATGTCACAGGAACATTACAGATGCGCCTGTTCCGCTGCTTGCGTAACGCGATTATTGATAGCGTATTGGCTCCCAAAACCCGCTTGCCTGCATCACGTGATCTGGCTAAAGAGATTCAGGTATCGCGTAATACGGTGTTAAATGCCTATGAACAATTACAGGCACAGGGTTATGTTGATGCCCGTACCGGTCAAGGTACCTGGGTAGTAGAGAAATTACCCGAATCCTTTTTGGTGAAGGCAGAACAGAATTCTCCTGCCGTTGCAGAAAAAAAAGCACAGCAAAATTATAATCTGTCGCAACGCGGTTCTTACTTGCTCGGCTATTCCGCGGCTTCGCCTTATCAATGGGGAGCCTTTGTACCGGGCGCACCCGATGTAACCGAATTTCCGCATCATATTTTCAGCAAAATCCAGACGCGTTTGAGCCGTGAACCTCAAGTTAACAACCTGATTTACAGCAATGCCGGTGGCTCTCTGGAACTGCGTCAGGAGCTGGCAGAATATCTGAAAATTGCCCGTTCAGTGCAGTGCGATGCTGATCAGATCATTATTACCGAAGGCACCCATCAGGCGATTGATTTGGTCTCGCGTACTTTAAGCGACATAGGCGATGAGGTCTGGATCGAAGATCCAGCCTATTGGGGCGCGCGTAATATTTTACGAATTAATGGCGTCAATCTACGTTCCTTACCGGTGGATCAGGAAGGGATTATTCCCGATCTGCATCCCAAGAAACCACCTAAACTGATTTTTGTGACGCCGTCGCATCAGTATCCTTTGGGCTCACATTTAAGTTTAGAACGGCGCAAACAGTTAATTGCACTGGCACGCCAGCACAATAGCTGGATTGTTGAAGATGATTATGACAGCGAGTTCAGGTTCTCGGGCCAGCCCTATCCTTCTTTACAAGGTTTAGAGCCGGATTCTCCGGTGATTTATATGGGGACGTTCAGTAAGACGATTTATCCGGCCCTGCGTATTGGCTATTTAGTGGTACCAAAACAGCTCTTTTCTTCATTGCGAATTGTAGCTTCGGAACTTTATCGTGGTGGTCACTTAATCGATCAGCAAACACTGGCTGAATTTATCCGTGAAGGACATTATGAGGCGCATATCCGACGGATGCGTTTATTGTACGGTAAACGCCACGCTTTTTTAATTGACCTGATTCGCCGACATTTAGGTGAAGATTTTCTGCATGAATACAATACCGCCGCCGGTTTGCATCTGATTTTAAAATTGCCGAGCAGCAGTGATGATGTCTTGATTGCATCCAAAGCGCTTGAACTGGGAATCAAGGTCAGAGCCTTATCGCAATACTATACCAAACATTATTCCACCCGGCAGAAAGGATTATTACTGGGCTTTGCCTGTGTGAGTGAACAGGAAATTCTGGTGGCTTTCGGGATATTGTTAAAGTGCTTGCGCGAGCATGGGATCCGCACTTTAACTTAGTAAAAACTCAGGGATCAATACAATTATATTTTTAAAATCAAAAAGCTTTTAATTTATTTTTAAAGGGAACGTAAACCTGCTTTTAGCCTGATATTTTAGGTAAGCTTTATTTTTCTGTAAATATTGCCTGCTTATATTTTTTATCTCTTAAGCCAATTGGCTCCTTTGAATTGCTCAAAAATGGCTCTCGTCACTTTACAACAAAAAAGAGAAATTAACTGCATACATGAACAGCATGTAACCGTACTTTAATCAAAGTGTGATCCTGTCTATAGGGCTACAAGGATTTATTTTATTAAGATTAACTTAATATTGGTCAAGCACTGATGAATTCGGTTACAGTTTCAAAGGATAAGATAGCGTAAGCCAAATAAGGAATTTTATTGCCGCTACGCTATTGATATTAAGGGAAATTATATGGCAGAACATCAACATTTCTCCAATTCCGAATCATCAAACGGCTTAAAAAACGGACTTAAATCACGCCATCTCACCATGATTTCAATTGCCGGTGTCATTGGTGGAGCACTCTTTGTCGGCTCCGGTAATGTCATCTATTCTGCAGGACCGGCTGCACTCATTGCCTATACTCTAGGTGGACTATTAGTTTTACTCATCATGCGTATGCTGGGAGAAATGGCGGTACTGAATCCCGACAGTGGTTCATTTTCAACCTATGCGGATCGTGGAATCGGGCGCTGGGCTGGATTTTCTATCGGCTGGTTATACTGGTCTTTCTGGACGTTGCTCATGGGCTGGGAAGCCTTTGTTGCCGGGAAAATCCTAAATAGCTGGTTTCCATTTATCCCGATCTGGGGCTATATGCTTCTGGTCACTGTAGCACTGGTCTGGATTAATCTCCGTGACGTAAAAAACTTTGGTGAATTCGAGTTCTGGTTTGCCCTGATCAAAGTTATTGCCATTGTACTGTTTCTGGTGTTTGGTAGTTTGGCCGTGATGCACCTGTGGCCTTGGGGCGATGCCTCTATGCTCGGTGGTACAACTCATCTAACCGCTCAAGGCTTTATGCCCAATGGCTTTTCATCGGTGATCACTGCCTTACTGGGTGTAATGTTTGCTTATATGGGAGCAGAAATTGTTACCGTGGCAGCAGCTGAAACCAAAGATCCCGCCAAGGAAATTCGTAAGGCCGCTAATTCAATTGTATGGCGTATCATTTTATTCTATGTCGGTTCAATGCTAATTACGGTTTGCCTGATTCCGCACAATAATCCTTTATTGAAAGATCCGACCTGGGGTACGTATAGTGTGGCACTTACTGCACTCGGTATTCCAGAAGCACGCCATATTGTTAATTTTGTCGTGCTCACCTCGGTATGTAGCTGCTTTAACTCCGCACTTTATACCTGTTCACGCATGGTCTATTCCCTCTCGAAACGTGGAGATGCACCAAAGAGTTTCGGTTTAACCAACCGCAATAACAGCCCATGGGTAGGTGTCATCTTTTCAAGCCTGTTTTCTTTCGTGGCGATTTATCTGACTGCCACCGAAAGTATGAATATTTATGATGTCTTGATGTTAGCGACTGGTACCGTATCTTTATATGTCTATCTTGCTATTGCCATTTCTCAGCTTAAGTTACGTAAAAAACTGGAAGCTGAAGGACAAAATATTCCATTCAAGATGTGGTTATTCCCATGGCTCACTTATCTGGTCATTATCTTTATTGTCGGCGCTTTAATTACCATGATTATTGAAGGAACCTATTTTAAAGAAGTGGTTTATACCAGTGTGCTTGCATTATTTATTGTGGGCTTAGGCATCTGTGCACAAAAGTTTAACTGGGGTAAAGCCTCAGCCAAAAAGGAAAAGGCAGCACAGGCCAGAATTAATTTAAGTGATAATCTTTAATTTATTTCTATAGAAATTTTTTAAACACATCAGAATGAATAAATAAATGGAGAGTTAAAAAACTCTCCATTTATTTTATATACAAGCCCAGTAAAAAAGGCCTATGTATGTCTAGATTTTAAATCTCCGTTGATACCTCACCTTTCCTAATCAAATTTCACCTTTCAAGACCACCTCGGCTATTTAAGTGTAGTCCAAAGTTGTTTCATCAGCTTTTTCTGTTCTGGTTGCTCAACCTGATCCGTTTCAACGAATAATTGATAAATCTCGAATACATTCTGTTATGAAATGTTGAGTCCAGCCTCATTTTGCCTAAAAGCTTCTAATATATTTTTTCTTATATGGCCACAATCATTGGAATTGGAAAAGATATGAATCATTATCCTGAAACCCCAGCTTCAACTGAAACACAAGACCATCAACCGGGTGTGCAAACCAAAATGGACCCTGCACCGGAAATTATTAAACCGCATTATAAAGGCAGTGAAAAATTAAAAGGCAAAGTTGCCTTGATTACTGGTGGTGATAGCGGAATTGGCCGTTCTGTATCGGTCTTATTTGCTCGCGAAGGTGCCGATATTGCCATTTGCTATTTGGATGAAGATCAGGATGCACGGGACACCAAAAAAATGGTGGAAGATGAAGGCCGCCGTTGTCTGCTGATTCAATGTGATTTACAAGATCAAGATGAAATCAAGAAAATGGTGGAAAAGACCCTTCAGGAATTTAAAACGATTAATATTCTGGTCAATAATGCCGGGGTTCAATACCCGCAAGAAAGTATTACCGATATCTCGCCCGAGCAATTACTTAAAACATTTAATGTGAATATTCTATCGATGTTCCACCTGACTCAGGCGGTGATTCCGCATATGCAAGAAGGTGATAGCATTATCAATACGACGAGTATTACCAGTTATCATGGTCATGACCAGCTGATTGACTATGCGAGTACGAAAGGTGCCATCACCACATTTACCCGAAGCCTTTCCACCAATTTATTGAAAAATAAAACCGGCATTCGTGTCAATGGGGTCGCGCCAGGTCCCATCTGGACACCATTGATTCCGAGCAGCTTTGATGAAGAACAGCTTAAAGATTTTGGTAAAAGCACCCCAATGGGTCGTATGGGCCAGCCGAGTGAAGTAGCACCGGCGTATTTATTCCTGGCCAGTGAAGAAGCCAGTTATATTTCAGGTCAGGTGATTCATGTGAATGGCGGCAGTATTATTAACGGCTAATCTGGCACAGAAGATAGCGGTTCTAGCTGACCGTTATCTTCATCTATTTAATCTTTAGATTTTCATATTTTTTAAAAATTTTGTTTTTATAAAATGATTCCAACAAATACTTACCCTCGTAAAAATAAGCTCTTGTTATAGTAATTTCAGCCAAACCTGATGAGGATATTAAGATGCCTAGAGGTGACAAATCAGCCTATACCGATAAACAGAAACGGCAGGCTGAACATATTGAAGAAAGCGAAAAAGAACGTGGTCATTCTGAGGAAGAAGCCGAACGTATTGCCTGGTCGACGGTCAATAAACAAGACGGCGGTGGCAAGAAAAAGAAAACGTCCCACTAAGCAGAATTCATACTGATGACGCTATAGGACACCTATAAAGACCCTTTATAATTTACTTATAGAGGGTCTTTTACCATCAAGTTTAAGTGATATTTTCGATACGCTGCTGAGTCCAAACTGGCCAGATCTTTTGCAAGGTCTTTTCAAATTTTGCATTCTCAGTTCGCCATTTTGGATTTTTGTCCTTATCAATAATCAGCGCACGAACGCCTTCAATAAAGTCGCCCTGCTCTAACCAGACATCCTGCAAGTCCCGTTCTAACTGCATGCATTTTTCTAGCGACAAATTCTGTCCGGCTTGCTGTAACTTCAGGCTGGTTTGCTTGGCCATAACCGGACGTTGTTGCAAAATTGCCAGCATTTTACTAGCCCATTCCTGATCGGTTGAATTACTTGTATGAGCAAGACTCTGTTCAATCTCCTTGAGGTTTGGATAGCCAAAATGCTGATTAATCAGATCTGCACGTTTTTGCAGCTCGCTTTCTACCGGATGCGTAATATAGCCACTAATGATTTTCTGGATTTCAATCGAATTTAACACAGGCGCAGTAATCAACGCTGCTTCCAATTCAGCAAAACGCTCACTCGGCACATGATAATCCACCAGATCGAGATACAAGGCATCACTGCTACTGATCTGCTCCCCGGTCAAAGCCATATAGACACCGACTTCATCCAGTCGGGACAGGAAATGGGTGGCTCCAACATCTGGGAAAAAACCAATTGCGGTTTCGGGCATGGCAAAACGTGATTTTTCACTCGTAACTTTGATATGACAGGCTTGAGCGAGGCCAAAGCCTCCGCCCAGTACATAGCCATCCATCATCACGATCACGGCCTTTGGAAAATTACGCAAGGTGCTCAGCATCTTATATTCAGTGGCAAAAAAATCCTGATATTGGGTATTGCCGGCCTGATAGCTGTCATACAGATAGCGGATGTCGCCTCCAGCACAGAACGCCTTGGGACTGTTGGAATTGATCAGGATGGCTTGCACTTCTGGATCATGGCACCACTGATCGAGTTGCGCCTGAATGCCCTGAATCATCGCCAGGGTTAAGGCATTTAAATGGCTGGTGCGGTCCAGGCTGATAATGCCCAGCCCCCCTGCGACCCGAATCGCTAAATTATTTTCATCACTCATTCTTTTTGTTCCTATTATGAATTTCTTATTGATGGGTAAATTTGGCTGGGCGTTTTTCCACAAAGGCCTGCATGCCTTCCTTTTGATCGGAACCTGCAAAAATGGAATGGAATACCCGGCGTTCAAAGCGCAGGCCTTCAGCCAGGCTCACTTCAAAGGCCCGATTAATTGATTCTTTAATCATCATCACGGCAGTAAGCGATTTTTCAGCAATTTTTTCGGCAGCTTGCAGGGTTTGCTCCAGCAATTCTTCCTTGGCAAAAACCCGAGCGACCAAACCACTTTGTTCCGCTTCCTGCGCCCCCATCTGCCGTGCAGTCAGGCACATTTCCATGGCTTTGGCCTTACCAATCGCCAAGGTTAAACGCTGGGTCCCGCCAATGCCGGGCAACACGCCTAAGGTAACTTCAGGCAAACCAAATTTTGCATTATCAGCGCAGTAAATAAAGTCGCACATCAATGCCAGCTCGCAACCACCACCCAAGGCATAGCCGCTCACTGCGGCAATTAAAGGTTTACGACGCTGCGCAATTCGATCGGCCAGACTGAAAAAATCATCCAGATAAATTTGCGGAAAATTCAGATCTGCCATTTCTTTAATATCGGCACCAGCGGCAAAGGCTTTTTCCGAACCCGCAATCACAATACAGCCAATTGCCGGATCTTTTTCCAGCTGATCCAGTGCCTGATTCACTTCAACAATCAGCTGGTTATTCAGTGCATTTAAAGCTTGCGGACGATTTAAAGTAATCAGCCCGACACCATTACGTTGTTCTAATAAAATTGTTTGCCACTGCATGAAATAAGTCCTTTTAAAATTAGAGGCTGCGTGCAATCACCAGGCGCTGAATATCGCTGGTGCCTTCATAAATCTGACAAATCCGCGCATCACGATAAATGCGTTCGATTGGAAAATCTTTCAGATAACCGTAGCCGCCAAAAATCTGTAGCGCTTTGGAGCAGACACGTTCCGCCATTTCCGAAGCAAATAGCTTGGCCATGGAGGCTTCAGTTAAACAGGTTTCACCGGCTTCTTTCTTGCGTGCTGCAAAATGGACCAGTTGCCGTGCTGCTTCAATTTCAGTCGCCATACTGGCCAACCTGAAAGAAATCGCTTGCTGTTCAAAAATCGGTTTGCCAAAGGCCACGCGGTCATGCGCATAGGCCGTTGCTTCTTCCAAGGCGGCACGCGCCAAACCAACCGCCTGTGCCGCAATACCGATTCGCCCGCCTTCCAGATTGGCCAAGGCAATTTTTAAACCTTCGCCTTCTGCACCGAGTCTTAAACTTTCATGAATGCGGACATCGGTTAAGGCAATCTGACAGGTATCCGAAGCATGCAGGCCGAGTTTTTCTTCGACCCGAATCACTTCATAACCGGGCGTGTCGCGCGGCACTAAAAATGCACTCATACCTTTTTTCCCCGCAGCTGGATCAGTCACGGCAAACACAATAATCATTCCGGCATTGTGGCCTGAGGTAATGAACTGTTTCGCGCCATTCAGAATGTAATGATCGCCGTCCTTGACCGCCCGGGTTTTAATCGCGGCAGCATCCGATCCGGTATGCGGTTCGGTTAAGGCAAAGGCACCAATCATTTCACCTTGAGCCAAAGGCTTTAGAAAATCCTGCTTTTGCTGTTCCGTCCCGAACTTGAAAATCGGCACACACCCTACAGAGTTATGTACGCTCATAATCGCAGATGTTGCACCATCGGCCGCAGCGACTTCTTCTAAGGCCAGAACATAAGCCAGCGTACCTGTGCCCGAGCCGCCCCATTCTTCCGGAATCAGCATGCCTAAAAAACCCAGCTCTCCCATTTGGGCTAAGGCCTGTTTAGGAAAGATGCCTTTTTGATCCCACTCGCCGGCAAAGGGTTTAATCTGTTCCTGGGCGAAGCTTTTTGCCATGTCCTGAATCAGTTGTTGTTCTTCCGTTAATTGCATGGATTCTTCCTTCAATCTCTTTATTTAATCTTCTTATTCAATCTGTTGGCTTTAGCTGTTATGCGGTCTTGGCTTGCTGCTTGTTGATTTCCTGATTGCGCAGTAAAAAGCGTTGAATTTTACCGCTTGGGGTTTTCGGCAATTCAGTCACAAATTCAATCAGGCGTGGATAGGCATGCGCAGATAACCGCTTTTTCACAAATTGACCCAGCTCTTCTTCCAGATGGGCCGAAGCTGCAAAATTATTCGCCAGAATCACAAAGGCTTTAATCACTTCGGTACGCTCAGGATCAGGCACGCCAATGACTGCTGCTTCAATCACGGCATCATGTTCCAGCAAGGCACTTTCCACATCAAACGGGCCGACCCGATAACCTGACGTTGTAATGACATCATCACTACGCCCAACAAAGCTCATACTGCCATCTGCATGAATTTCTGCGGTATCCCCAGTTAAGTAATACTGTCCGACAAATGGAGATTTACGGCTTTCTTCATAGCCAGAGAACCACATCATTGGGGACTGGCTGATATCCACTGCCAGGATGCCCGGGACGTCAGCTGCTAATTCATGCCCCAGTTCATCGACAACGGCAATCCGGTAACCCGGGCTGGCAAAGCCTGCCGAACCTGAACGGACCGGATGTTCCAAGGCATGATGATTACACACCACCATCCCGACTTCGGTCTGGCCATAATGGTCATAAATCGGCACATCCAGTACCTCTTTAAACCAGCGGATCACTTCCGGATTTAACGGTTCTCCCGCACTGCTGACAACACGTAACTTACCGCGTAGTTTTGCCATTTGAGCAGGATCGGCCGCCATCATCATGCGATAAGCAGTCGGTGCACCGGCCAGATTGGTAATGCCATATTCCTTAACAATTTCGCAGACACTTTCTGCATTAAAACCGCCTTCATAAAATAAGGTCGAGTGTCCAAGCATTAAAGGACCAGTAATCGCGTAATACAAACCGTAGGCCCAGCCGGGATCAGCAATATTCCAGAAAGCATCTTCAGGAGTTAGACCAATGGCATTTTGCATATAGCTTGCAAAAGCAATCAGCGCTTTTAAAGGGACTTTAAGCGGTTTCGCTGGTCCAGTAGTACCGGAGGTAAACATCAATAAAAATGGATCATCGACATTCAGGATTTCCAGCTCACAAGCTTCAGCCTGACGGTTTAATACCGTCCAGAAGCTGAGGTCGTGCGGATAGCGCTCTGCCTCAGTTTCGGCATGTACCGTCACAATCGGTGGACAGTTGCTGATCTCGGATAATTTGTCCCGATTCGCCAGATCAGTCACCACCAGCTTGCTTTGCGCCAGCTGAATACGATGCTCGATGGCTTTGGGACCAAAGGCCGTAAATAAGGGTTGATAGACAGCACCAATCCGCCAGGTTGCCAAAATAGTAATGATCAACTCGGGAGTACGTGGTAATAATCCGGAAACGCGGTCGCCTTTACCAATGCCTTGAGACTTTAAAAAGTTGGCAAACTGGCTGGAATATTTTTTGAGTTCGGCAAAGCTATACTGTTCTTTACGGCCATCTTTACCATGCCAGTACAAGGCAATGGCATCGGAATTGGCATGACGGTCACAGCATTCATAACAGGCATTTACTGCCTGCATTGAACCGGAGAGATACTGGCTTGCAACCGTGTTTAAATCAAAGTCTTGAATCGTTGTTTGATAATCTAACATGTTAAACCTCAGCCTGAATTTATCGTTATTACTGACAAGGTGTAATTATTGAAGCGAATCCTTGCTCCATCTAATCTTTTAAGTTTTAAGCAGGTGGCGTGGTGTATTGATGCATGATGCTGGAGAAGTCCAGATGGGCATCACCTTCCTGACACAGTTGTTGATAGAGTTTCTGTACCATGCTGCCGAGTACCACCGGCTGATCCACCTGTTGCGCGGCATCGACAGCCAGCCCCAAATCTTTGAGCATCAGTTGTGCGGCAAAACCGTCGGTATAACCCCGCGATGACGGCGCATTGACACAAATATCGGGCCACGGATTATAAATTTCAGAACTCCAGCAACGTCCGGTGGAACTGTTAATCACGCCAGCCAAGGCCTGTGCATCAATGCCCAGTTTGGCACCGAGTGCCATCCCTTCTGCAACCGCAGTCATGGAAATCCCCAGAATCAGGTTATTACAGATTTTTGCCACCTGTCCTGTTCCCACCGCACCACAATGCACCAGATTTTTACCCATACAGCCGAGAACAGGTTTAACGGCCTCAAAGGTGGCATCATCTGCGCCGACCATAAAGGTTAAAGTGCCATCTTTGGCACCTAAAGTACCGCCGGATACCGGTGCATCACAGACGCGAATCTGCTTGGCCTGAGCTGCTGCAGCAACCTCCTGAATGGTTTGCGGGTCAATGGTACTGCTGTCGATACATAAGCTGCCCGCTTGAAGCACCTCCAGAATACCGTGTTCACCCAAATAGACTTCACGCACATGCTTGGCTGCAGGCAACATGCTGACCACGATCTCCGCCTGCTTCGCGGCAGCTTGTGGACTGTCGCAGACCACACCGCCAGCTTCTGCAAAATGCTGTAAAGCCACTGCACTTAAGTCATAACCAAAAACCTGATGACCGGACTTGAGCAAGTTTTGCGCCATGGAGCCGCCCATGTTGCCTAAACCGATAAATGCAATCTTCATGCTGATGCTCCTTAACGCAGACTGATTGTGGTATTGACACCAGTGGTTTCCTGGTCATCTTCAAACCAGCGGCTGGTAATGGTTTTGGTCTGGGTATAGAACTGCACCGCCTGTTTGCCATAAGGACCGAGATCACCCAGTTTTGAACCGCGTGAACCGGTAAAACTGAAGAAAGGCACAGGTACGGGAATTGGAATGTTAATGCCCACCTGACCGATATCAATCTGGTTCTGGAAGGTACGTGCCGTATTGCCATTTTGGGTAAACAGTCCAACGCCATTACCAAACGGATTGGCATTAATCAGTGCAATCGCCTGTTCCAAAGTATCGACATGCATGATCGCCAGTACCGGACCAAATACTTCTTCTTTATAAATGCGCATATCGGTCGTGACCTGATTAAAAATCGTTGGTCCGACAAAATTACCCTGTTCATAGCCTGGAACCTGCACATCACGGCCATCGAGTAGCAGTTCGGCACCCTGTTCAACACCACTGTTAATTAAATCGATGACACGCGATTTGGCACGGGTTGAAATCACTGGTCCAACATCGGTATTCGGTTCATGCCCGGCATTTACCTTTAAGGTTTTGGTTTTATTGACCAGTTCATCGACCCAGTGCTTGGTCTCACCGACCATTACCGCCACGGAAAGTGCCATACAACGTTGACCTGCTGCGCCAAAAGCTGCACCGACCAAGGCATTTAAGGTCTGTTCTTTATTCGCATCTGGCATCACCACCACATGGTTTTTGGCGCCCATCATCGACTGCACACGCTTGCCGTGTTGGCCTGCAAGGTTATAGACATGCGTGCCGACTGCAGTCGAACCGACAAAAGAAATCGCCTTGATATCGCGATGGGTACACAGTAGATCGACCACTTCTTTGCCGCCATGTACCACATTCAGTACGCCTGCCGGCACACCTGCCTGAATCGCTAACTCAACCAGCATCATGGTCGATAGTGGATCCTGTTCAGAAGGCTTTAAGACAAAAGTATTGCCGCAGACAATCGCCATCGGGAACATCCACAGTGGAATCATCGCCGGAAAGTTAAACGGGGTAATTCCTGCACAGACACCCAAGGGTTGCTGCAAAGTATAGGTATCGACACCGCGTGCCACACCTTCAATATACTCGCCCATTTGTAGGGAACCGATCGAACAGGCATGCTCCACCACTTCTAAACCACGCTGGATATCACCTTCGGCATCGGCCAGGGTTTTGCCCTGTTCCGCCGTTAAGACTCGGGCGATACTTTTTAGGTTTGTACGAATCAGATCCTGCAGTTTCAGCATGATTCGCATACGTGCCTGGATCGGGGTCTGGCGCCAGCTGGCAAATGCATTTTGTGCAGCAGCAATGGCGGCATTAACTTCTTCTGCGGTAGCAAAAGGCACTTGGCCCAAGATTTCCTGAGTGGCAGGATTAACAATATCTTGCCAATGGCTGGTTCTTGATTCGACAAATTCACCATTAATGAGGAGTTTTGCGGTGGTGAATCCGGTACTTTGCTGTGGATGAGAAATAGCGTTCATGGTCGCTCCGTGCTGGTTTGTTATTGTCGTTGTATCTGCCTTTACTGGCTTTTATTTAACGTATAATTTTTACGCTGTTTCAGCAGACTAACAAAGAACACTTTGACCACCAATAGAAATTGGTGCACGATGGTTGTGCAAATATGCACAGGAATTTAACAGGATGTTAAATAAAAAATGAAAGTAGATTGGGATCATTTACGCTTTTTTTTAGTTTTGGCGCGTGCTAAAACACTCACCAACGCAGCACGCTTAATCGGGGTTGAACATAGCACCGTAGCGCGGCGGATTCAGGCCCTGGAAAGTACTTTAGGTACGCAACTGTTTAAGCGCGAAGCCACCGGTTATGAACTAACCTCGGAAGGTCTGGCACTGGTGCCGCGTGTGGAACAGATGGAACAGTCCTTTATCCAGATTGACAAGCGCCATGATCCCTTGCAAGGTCGGGTCCGGATTGGTGCGCCAGAAGGTTTTGGCACGGCATTTTTAGCTCGTCTTTTGGCAGAATTTTCCCAGCATTATCCTTTGCTGACCATTGACCTGATTCCGGTACCGAAAGCGATCAAACTTTCACATCGAGAAGCCGATATTGTGATCGCGATTGACCGGCCCAAATCTGGTCCGTATATCATTACTCGTTTGTCTAATTACTGTTTAAAGCTATATGGCAGCCAGCATTATTTACAGCAAAATCCGGAAATTAAAAAACTGGAAGACCTCCAGCAGCACCGTTTTGTCGATTATATTGATGATCTGGTCTATAGCACTGCACTATATTCGCTAGAGCGTCTTCCCTTGCAGGTCAGTGCCTGTTTTCGCAGTAACAGCATTCTGGCGCAGGAAATTGCCGTGCGTGCAGGTGCTGGACTGGCCATTTTGCCGAAATTTCTGGTCAATGATAAAAGTGAACTGAAAGAGGTGCTGGGTCAGCAGCTCAGTTTTACCCACACTTTCTGGATGCTGACGCTGGTCGATCTGCAACATGAACCAAAAATTAAACTGGTCTGGGATTTCTTGCGTAAACAAGCCGATCTTCAGCAAGACCTGTTAATGGGCAGATGAATATTGAACACACTGTTCACTTTGCAAGGCTACGTACTTTAGTTAAATCAACTGAAACAACAACGTATCGATACAGCAAATGAACGTATCACAACATTCCTGACGCTCATGACTTGTTAAATTAACAGTCGATCATTCGCGATGTTTTTTAATGAGCTACAGGAAAATAATATGAAAATCTTGATGGTACTGACTTCACATGACCAGCTGGGCGATACTGGCAAAAAAACTGGCTTCTGGTTGGAAGAGCTAGCTGCGCCTTATTACACCTTTGTCGATGCAGGCGCAGAGGTAGTTTTGGCTTCTCCTGCAGGTGGTCAGCCACCATTAGATCCAAAAAGTAATGAGCCGGATGCGCAAACCGAAACCACCAAACGCTTTGAAGCAGATGAGGTGGCCATGCAGGCTCTTGCCAATACACATAAGTTGAGTGAAGTCTTAAATCAGGATTTTGATGCCGTGTTCTATCCGGGTGGTCACGGTCCATTATGGGATCTAGCCAAAGACCAGAATTCTATTTCTTTAATTGAGCAGACTTTACAGGCAGATAAACCTGTTGCGCTGGTCTGTCATGCACCGGGTGTACTTCGTGAAGTCAAAGATGCCGAAGGTCATTCGATTGTAGAAGGCAAGACAGTCACCGGTTTTACTAATACCGAAGAAGACGGCGTAGGCCTAACCGATGTTGTCCCATTTCTAGTGGAAGACATGCTGAAAGAAAAAGGTGGGAAATATTCCAAAACTGAGGACTGGCAGGTATACGTGCAACAAGATGGTCTGCTCATTACTGGACAAAACCCCGCCTCTTCTGCTGCAACGGCTGAAGCTTTATTAAAATTATTAAAGTAGAAGTTAATCTAAAATTCGTATTAACCTTTTAGATCGCTTCTTTTTGAATAAGAAAAACCCTGAATGATGCAAGATTATTCAGGGTTTAATTTATCTATTTATTCCCAGATTTAGTTCGCTTCAACTGCCGTTGAGGCAATATGCTGAGCCAGTAATTCTCTGAGTTTAAACTTCTGGATTTTTCCCGATGGGGTCATCGGAATATCCTCCCAGATTTCCAGGCGTTCCGGAAGATACTGCATAGCCAGATTATGAGTTTTCAGGAAATCTAACAGCTCATTAAAACTTAACGGCTTTGTCTGATCTTTCAGCTTGATGATTGCACAGGAACGCTCGCCCATTCGCTCATCTGCATAAGCCACTAAAGCTACTGTGGCGATATTCGGATGCTTATAAAGTAGTGATTCAATTTCCGCGACCGGAATATTTTCTCCACCACGAATAATCACATCCTTCTTACGTCCGCAAATCCGAATATAGCCATGCTCGTCCTGATAGGCAATATCGCCAGTATCAAACCAGCCTTCGGCATCCGTATCATTCAAATGTGGACGTTTTAAATAACCGCCAAAATTTGAACAGGTGCGGATCATCAAACGCCCGGATTCATTCACGGCTTTGGTCTGACCTTTTTTATTCACGATCTTGATTTCAACACCAGGTAAAGCGATGCCATCCGTATTGAAAGAGTGTTCATCCTCATCTTCAGGTCGGGTCAGCGTCACTGCACCACATTCGGTCATACCCCAAGCGGATATGACTTTAACGCCCAGAATTTCCCGGGCTTTTTGTACCAATGGCCCCGGAATGGGTGCACCAGCACACAGGAAAATTTTTAGTGAATCAACCTTGTCATGCTGTTCCGCCACGGTATTGGACAGGTCATTCAGGAATGGGGTCGAGGCCATGGTGAAATTCACCTGATGCTGATGAATTAGATCCACTGCTTTGGCTACATCCCAGCTTGGAAACATGGGACAACTTGCAAGCTGATTTCTTTGATTTTTATGGTCAGGCCTTAAATAAGCTGGCTTTTGATGATGTGGTTACCCTAATTCATCTGCTCAATAAAGTAAATGATGGTTTAAAAAGTATTCATCTGCATAAAGAAACGGATCAGGAATAAACAAATAGAAATATAGCTTTAATTGAAGAATATAAAAAAGAGCCTGAATTCAGGCTCTTTTTTATAAATTGAAATTATGCCTTTTGTGGATCGTATTGACGGTCTTTAATGAATATCCCGGACACTGCGCCACACAAGAAATAGGCACCCCCCATAATCAGGAAGCCTAAGCCAATTGAACCCCGCTGGCTGCCGCGCCAATAATTGCAGGGGCAAACATGGCGCCGATACGACCTGCATTATAAGCACCGCCTACCGCAGTACCACGAATCGAGGTGGCGAAGCTTTCCGTCATATAAGTGGCATTAATCGCATATGGAATACCATACAGGAATCCAAAGAAAATCAGCAGATAGGCAATGTTATCTGGCGTATTGAATAGCACAATCACGGGCAGGAAAATCGCCGTTCCAATTGCTCCAAACGAAAAGACAGCGCGTCTACCCAGACGGTCTGCAGCAAAGCCCGCCAGAATTTTTCCGAAAATCATGGCTACATAGGTACCAATCATATAGCCTGCCATGGATTTAAAATTCATGTGCAATTCAGATTCCAGATATGCCGGCATCCAGTTGTTTACGCCATAGTAGCCAAATTGCAGAAAACCGGCCGTAAAGATCCACAAAATAAACATTCTGCGATTCGCAGGATCCGCGAAAATCTCTTTGACTGTGCTTTTTTTGGCGGGTTGCTGTGCTGTGATTTCAGCTGGGGCATATAGACGCTGCAAACGTGCACGCTGCCAAGATTCTGGCTCAGGAACCAGTTTCTGGATAAAAATCGCCATAACCGAGGGAATAATGGCAATAAAAAACAGGGTTCGCCAGCCATATTCTGGAATGATCCAGCCTGCCAGTACAGTGGCCACAATATAACCGACGGTCCATCCTGCCTGTAAGGTACCTAAAACCGTGGTGCGATATTCAGTTGGAACATATTCAGCCATGAGCGTATTGGCTGCAATATATAAAGAGCCTATGCCAAAGGCAGAAAGAAAGCGTAAAACAGCAAATTGTTCAAAGTTCTGTGCAAAGCCTAAGGCTGCGGTCAACATGGAAAATACCAGAATCGAAATGACTACGGTACGTACACGGCCCAGACGGTCACAGGCCCAGCCACCCATAAAGCCACCAATCGCCATACCTGCTAAGGTAAAACTGCCTAGTGTACCGGCCTGCAGATTACTGAGACCAAACTCTGCTTTCAGGCTATTTAAACTGAAAGACAGCAGCAACATGTCCGCGCCATCTACCAGTAAAGCCAGAAAGGCGAAAATAAAAGCAATTTGCTGCGTTCGTTTGGTCGTAGGTTTAATCTTTTCTAATTCTCTCGCTAAATCCGTTATATTTAAATCTCTGTTTTCCTATCCTTAGGTTTTCATGATCTTTTATATTTAAAGCTATTCCGCTAATGAATATGCTTTAAGGCTAATCCGTTTTTAATTCACTTGATTGACTCCTTTTTTAATCCTGTCTGGGAGATCGCTTTTTCCTTTTTATCAGTGACCTCTTGTTCTTCGTTCATACTTATATTTGCATCAGGCTAAAGAAAATAAGATGAATATTCATCATTTTAGATGTTTTATTTTGTTAGACGAAATTAAGTATCATAAAGTTGATTGTTTTTCCATTTTCCTATAGCTTTAAAAAGAGGGATAAGAACGATATATCATTTGAATAAGATCGAACAGGGAGCGTAATAATGGGTGCCTTAACAGGATTTCGTGTACTGGATTTAAGCCGGATTTTGGCTGGGCCCTGGTGTAGCCAGATTCTGGCTGATCTGGGTGCAGAAGTGATCAAGATTGAAAAACCGGATCATGGGGATGATACCCGTATCTGGGGACCACCCTGGCTTAAAAACAATCAGCAGCAAGATACCCATGAATCGGCTTATTACCTGTCAGCCAACCGTGGCAAGCACTCGGTTGCAATCGATTTATCTACACCTGAAGGTCAACGTATTATCAAAAAACTTGCTGAACAAAGCGATGTAGTCATTGAAAACTATAAAACCGGTTCGTTGAAACGATATGGACTGGATTATGAAACTCTGAGTCAGCTAAATCCGCGACTGGTATATTGTTCTATTACCGGTTTTGGCCAGAACGGTCCGCGTGCGCAAGAGCCGGGCTATGATTTTATCGTTCAGGGAATGGGCGGCATGATGAGTGTCACTGGCGAACGTGACGATCTGCCCGGTGGTGGCCCGCAAAAAGCAGGTCTGGCCTTTGCCGATTTGACCACCGGCTTATATGCCGCAATTGCCATTCAGGCGGCTTTGTTGTCCCGTGAGAAAACCGGTGAAGGTCAGTATATTGATATGGCGCTGTTAGATACCCAGGTTGCTTCCCTCTCTGTTCTGGCCATGAATTATCTCACCTCAGGCAAAGTACCCGGTCGCTTCGGAAATGCACATGCCAATATTGTGCCCTATCAGGTGTTTAAAGCCCAGGAAGGCGAATTTATTATTGCCTGTGGCAACGATCTGCAATTTCAAGCTTTGTGTCAGGCCGTTGGTCTGGCCAAGGTGGCAGAAGATCCTCGCTTCTTGAAAAATTCAGGACGTGTTACACATCGTGAAGAACTGACCACAGTTCTACAAGCTCATTTCTATACTCGACCAGCAAAAACCTGGGTGGATTTAATCCATGCGGTTAAAGTGCCGGTAGGAATGATCAATGATCTGAAACAGACTTTGCAAGAAGAACAGGTATTAGCGCGTGATATGGTGATTAAAATGCCGCATACCTTACGTGAAGATTACACCTCAATCGGTTCACCGATTAAACTCTCCAAGACACCGGTAGAATATAAAAAGGCCCCACCTTGTCTGGGTGAAGATACCGATGCCATTTTGAGTCAATATTTAAGTTCTGCTGAAATGGAAGAACTGAAAAGCAAAAAAGTCATCCAGCAGCGATAAGCCTGCAAGCAATAAAAAAGGAATCTTTCGATTCCTTTTTTATTTTAAATCTAATGGATTAGATCATTCCTTATCAGGCTTTTGCACTCGACTGAACAGTACGAGGCAGTTCACGACGCAGAATTTTGCCTACTGCGGACTTGGGTAATCCACCCACAAACTCAATGTATTTGGGTAGTTTATAACTGGTCAGTTGCTGCTTCAGATAAGTCATGACTTCATCTTGGGTCAGAGTTTCATCCTGTTTCACAATAAATGCCTTGGGTACCTGTCCAGATTTTTCATCATCAATACCAATCACTGCACATTCCAGTATTTTAGGATGTTTGGACAGCACGCCTTCCAGCTCATTGGGATAAACATTAAATCCGGACACCAGAATCATGTCTTTTTTGCGGTCCAGAATGGTGATATAGCCTTGTTCATCCATACAACCGATATCACCTGTCAGAAAAAATCCATCTTTGGTAAATACCTGTGCTGTTGCTTCGGGTTGCTGCCAGTATCCTTTCATCACCTGTGGACCACGTATGGCTATTTCTCCAGCCTGATTAAGCTCTACAGGTTTTCCTTCATCATTCAGAATCAGAATTTCAGTCCCTGCCAATGGCAAGCCAATCGTGCCACTAAATCGCCGGCTTAAAGGCGGGTTAAAAGTTGCAGTCGGTGAAGTTTCGGAAAGCCCATAACCTTCATAAATCTGGCAGCCTGTGACCTCATGCCATAACTCTGCCGTATTTTTCAAAATAGATGCCCCTCCGCCGGTTGTGGTTTTCAGGCGTGAATGATCCAGTTCACGGAAAGGTGAATGATGCGCCAAGGCATTAAACATGGTATTCACCCCGGGGAAAACAGTGGGTGGATGTTTCTGGTATTGATCCGCCAAAGCATCCAGATCTCTCGGATTTGGAATCAGGACATTGGCGAAACCACGGCTTAAACCGTAACTGAACAGGCAGATGGTAAATCCATAAATGTGATACAGCGGCAAGGCACAGAATACATATTCATTTTCAGCGGCATAGCGGTCACCAAAATGGCTGATAAACACGGTACTGTTCTGGGCGATATTAAATAAAATATTGCGATGGCTCAGTTCTGCACCTTTAGAAACACCTGTGGTACCTCCCGTATATTGCAGAATGACCGTATCTTCCTGATGCTGTACAGGCGGTTCAAAATCAATAATCTCTACCTGATTTATTGCCTGTCTAAAGTCAGAAAACTGTTTATCCGGATATTGTGCTGCCTGACTATAAATAGCACTTGGTTGCTCTTGAATAAAATCCAGCGGATGCGTTGAAATGACATATTTGAGTTGAGGACATTCATCTAGTGCTGTTAATTGCTCCAAAGTCTGTCCCAGGATAATCAAGGCTTCTGCACCTGAATCCTGTAGCTGATGATAGAGCTCGCGCTGGGTGTACATGGGGTTGACATTGACCAGCACATAACCGGCCCGAATAATGGCAAAGGTCGCGATTGGATATTGAATAATATTAGGCAGCATCACCGCAATACGGCTGCCAGCAGTCAGCCCAAGACGCTGTAAATAGCTTGCCAGTTTCTGGCTATACACATCGATATCGTGATAGCTGAATTTACGATCCAGATAGATAAATGCGGTTTTATCCTGAAATTTTACCAAATTCTCAGCAATTGTCGTGCTCAGGGTTTTCTCAGGATCTGGCCGGGTAAACTCCGGATTGATATTCCACTTTTTATATTCTTCCATCCATGGCTGACTGCTCATGACTATACTCCTGTCCTGGATTTACATTTATTTTGTATCATTTAAACCATAAGATTTTGATTTTAATTAAATATTTTTAAACCACTTTCTGCTGTCTCGATTCAACATACTGGTAGTGATAACCGCTACGAATAAAATGCTGATTTTTATCCCTAAATGAATGAGCATAATCCGGCCAGACCAAAGTCAGCTTGCGACTGACCGGGTCCAGATACCAGCTTTTACAGCTTTCCGATAACCAGACACTACCTTGGGAAAGCTGCTGTAGCTCCTGCATATAGCTATTTTCAGCCTCTTGATCTGCTTCAAAGACCTGAATCTGTTCCTGCTCAAAAAACTGCAAGGCATCCAGTACCAGATCAAACTGGGTTTCCAGAAAATAAAGCGCTGAATTATGCCCACTGCCTGTATTTGGCCCATTCAGAATGAACAGGTTTGGAAAGTTGTGTACGGTCGTTGACTGATAACCCTGCATACCGCTGGACCATTGCTGTTCCAGGCTTAAACCCTGTTTACCCACCACTTTTGCGGCATAGGGTGGACGCGCCGCTTCAAATCCTGTCGCAAATACGATGATATCTGCAGAAAATTTATTTCCAGCCTGGCTTAATACACCGTCTTTCGTAACTTCTGCCAATGCTGAGTCTTCAAGTGTGACATTTGGTTTTAGAAAAGTCGGATAATAATCATTAGACAACAATAAGCGCTTGCAACCCGGCTCATAATGCGGGGTAAGTTTACGCCGTAACTCAGGATCTGAAACCTGATGCTGCAAAAACTGTAGACAGTTTTTCTTGACCCGCTCAATCTGACTTTTCAGGTTACGACGCTGCGCGAAATTGTATTCATTGCCCCAGAACAAAGCATGTCTTAATGCCGACATACTGTCAGGATCTTTGCGGAAAAGCTGTTTTTCTGACTCAGAATAAGGTCGATCTGGTCGGGGCAAAATATATGGCGCACTACGTTGCAAGACAGTTAGGCTTTTTGCTGTTTTGGCAATTTCCGGCACAAGCTGAACGGCTGAAGCCCCTGAACCCACCACCACGACACGCTGATTATCCAGATTCACCTGATGATTCCAGCGCGCAGAATGCATCACCTGGCCTTGAAATTCTTCCAGACCCGGTATTTGTGGGAGATGTTCATCCGCAAGATGGCCGGTTGCAGTCATTAAAAAATCTGCCTGATACGGGCCTTTGGAGGTCTGAATTTCCCAGATGCGTTCTTTGGCATTCCAGCTGGCTTTTTCCAGCAACGTATGAAAATCAATATGTGGACGAATCTGCTCCTGATCACAGCACTGAATTAAATAGCGCTGGATTTCTGCCCCTTGCGGAAAGATGCGTGACCAGTCCGGATTTTTAATAAAAGAAAAAGAATATAAATGGGAGGGTACGTCACAGGCGACTCCGGGATAGGTATTGTCACGCCAAGTACCGCCCACTTCTGCTGCACGTTCAATGATTTTAAAATCGTGGATGCCCTGCTGTTTAAGGCGGATTGCCATTCCCAAACCACCAAAACCGCTGCCTACAATTAGAATCTTGCTGCGCTGTCCTTGAGCTTGCATTATTTATCTCCTTTAAGGCATATAAGGCTGGATTTTTTGATTCACCGGATATTGTTCTGGATGCTGGCTAAACTGGTTTACCAGTTGCACCACTTCGGCTGGCGCTTCGACATAGAGCGCATGTCCTGAAGAAATTTCGATATAGCGACTGTTCGAAATTGAAGCAAACAGCAGTTTAGCTTGCGCTACAGGTACCATGCGGTCTTCACGGCAAGCCACAATCAACGTCTCTGCACGAATCTCAGGCAAGATCGATGTAATATCAATGCGATAATTCAGTTCCCGCTGTTTGGCTGCATCTTGGGAAGGTTTGACAAAGCGTGCTAGATCCAACACCTGCTGTTCGCTTCGTGCAGACAGATAATCATCGCTATACAGGCAATAATTGACAAAATGAGGCAAGGCCGCAGATTGTTCAGTAAATAATTGCTGCCAAATGACAGTACGTAGTTGTTGCACCGAGCTGGTTTTGGCCCAACCGGCTAACAGGATCAAACGCGCTACGCGCTGTTTTAAACTGGCTGTTACTTGTGCAGCAATCACGGCACCGAGTGAATAGCCGACCACTGTAATGATTTCATCTTCTGCAACCGCATGCTGAATCAGTGCTTCAACCTGCTGGCTAAAATCGGTCACCTTTAGATCAGCTTTATCTGGGGTATGTAAATCAATGGATAAAACCCGCTGATGAATACCCAGCATCGGAAAAATATAGCTGAAATGCTTGTCGGTATTTCCACCGGTGCCATGAATCAGAATAATAGTGGGAAATGCAGTACGCTGTCCGACTTCATGAAAAGTAAGTTGCAGATCAGCATAAGGAAACTGTCGAGTAATCATGTCTAAATCCATATAGACTCCTGATCTTGTTATTTTATGGTTTATTCAATATCCGAGAATAAATCTCAATATTTGAATTGGGTGAAGATGCAAAAATTATTAAAAAAGACCCACGACACGAGTATCGTGGGTCAAAAGCTTTAATCGAATTTGAACTCTTCAGGTTCAAGTAAAAACAGGCTTTCACCACCCGCCTGAATATTGGCAAAGTGGGTTGAAGTTCTTGGCAAAATACGTGCAAAGAAGAATTGTGCAGTTTTGATCTTGGCTGCATAGAACGGATCAGTATTACCTTCTTCAATTTTCTGCTGCGCAGTAATTGCCATTTTCAGCCACAGATAAGCGGACACGACATAACCAGAGAAATATAGGTAGTCAACTGATGCTGCCCCAATTTCATTGGCAGACTGCTGAGCCTGCTCCTGAATGGTTCTGGTTAATTCCAGCCATTGTTCAGTCAACTGGCTGACTTGTGCAACTTGCTGGCTAAACTGGGCATGTTGTTGATGTTCTTTTACAAAGCCTTGAATTTCCTCGGTTAATGCGGTCAACAGACCCAATTTTGAGCCCAGCACTTTACGCGCCAGCAAGTCAATGGACTGAATTTCAGTGGTTCCTTCATAGAGGCTGGCAATACGTGCATCACGGGCAATCTGTTCCATGCCATGTTCAGCAATATAACCGTGACCACCGAAAACCTGCATACCATGTTTAGCCGCTTCTATGCCGGTTTCAGTCATTAATGCTTTGGCAATTGGGGTTAATAATGCCAGACGGTCTTCAGCTGCTTTCTTTTCTTCCGGGCTGTCAGTGGCTTCAGCGATATCGGCATAGGTCGCCAGATAATATGCAAGTGCACGTGAACCTTCTGCAAACACCTTTTGAGTCAGCAGCATGTTACGTACTGCCGGATGCACGATAATCGGATCTGCAGGCTGGCCTGGCACTTTTGCACCTTCAAGAGAACGCATCGCCAGACGGTCTTTGGCATAAGCCAATGCCCCCTGATAAGAAGATTCTGCTGCTGCCAAGCCTTGAATAGCTGTACCGATACGTGCCGAGTTCATAAAGGTAAACATGCAGTTCAGACCGCGATTTTCAGGCCCAATCAGGAGACCTTTGGCATTATCAAAATTCAGCACACAGGTCGCGTTACCGTGAATGCCCATCTTGTGTTCAAGAGCGCTACATACCACGCCATTACGGGAAGCCACATTACCAGCTTCATCCAGATTGTATTTCGGCACAATAAACAGCGAAATACCTTTGGTTCCCGCAGGTGCATCTGGCAAACGTGCCAATACGATATGCACGATATTTTCCGCCAGATCATGTTCACCGGCTGAGATAAAGATTTTCTCGCCACTGATGCTATAGCTGCCGTCTTCATTTGGCACTGCTTTGGTACGGATTAAACCTAGGTCAGAACCGGCATGAGATTCAGTCAAGCACATGGTTCCAGTCCAGCGGCCTGCAATTAAAGGTACCAGAAACTTCTGTTTCTGTTCATCGCTACCGTGGTGCTCTAAAGTACGCATGGCACCATGGGACAGGCCTGGGTACATGCCCCAAGACCAGTTCGTTGCGGTAATAATTTCAGAAATGGCAATACGGTATAAGGTCGGGAAGCCCTGACCGCCATATGCTTCGTCACCAGTTAATGAGGTAAAGCCGAGTTCCACATATTTGTCATAAGCTGCTTTAAACCCATCCGGGGTGGTTACGACGCCATCCTGCAAACGGCAACCCTGCTGGTCGCCTGTCGCATTAATCGGTAGAAGTTCGTTTTGGCAAAAGTCCGCAGCGACTTCCAGATATTGCTCCATAATATCCATAGAAACCTTGTCTGCGAATTTTGCATAGCCCTGATATTTCTGTTCAACGTTTAACAGGTCTTTCAGGACGAACTTCATGTCTTTTAATGGCGCAATATAATTTCTCATCGTAATTCCCTTGTATGAGTTCTAATTTGTATATTTATGACTATTAATTTCATAATACGAAATTATGTTTTAAATCCACTATAATATAATTTAAAGAATAAAATCTAGTCATTCGATGAAATTTCCCATTTAAAAATAAAAAATCTTCAGGATGAAAAAAAGCCATTCATGACGGAATGGCTTTTTTGTTTGATCGTCAATGAAATGGTTCAACGAGCCAAGAAATGAGTCAGACGTTGATGAATAATTTGCTCTGCATCTTGCATGATATTTTCGATCAGCGCCTGACAAGTCGGAATGTCATGAATCAATCCCATCACTTGACCTGCAGTCAGAACTCCCGCATCCACATCGCCATTTTCTAAAGCGAGCTTGCCTTTTAAACCGCTGACATAGGGACGAATCTGTTCAAATTCCAGATCTGGATCTTCACTCATTTTAACGACTAGATCAGATACTGCATTTTTGGCAACACGGGCGGTATTTCGGAACTGTCGATACAAAAGATGTGTCGCCCTTTCATCATTATCGACATAGAACTGTTTGATGTTTGGATGGATCGGGGCTTCCTGAGTGGCACAAAAGCGTGTACCCATATTGATGCCTTCGGCACCCAAAGCCAAAGCTGCGACCAGACCACGACCATCAGCAAAACCGCCACTGGCCACAATCGGCACAGTGAGCTGATCTGCTGCCGCAGGAATTAAAATCATGCCGGGAATATCGTCTTCACCCGGATGGCCCGCACATTCAAAACCATCAATCGAAATAACATCTGCGCCAATTCTTTGTGCTGAAAGCGCATGACGGACGGAAGTACATTTATGAATGACAATAATGCCATGTTGCTTAAACGCCTCAATATGTTCATGAGGCTTGTTGCCTGCTGTTTCTACGATCTTGATACCGCTTTCAATGATTGCCTGTCGGTATTCTGCATATGGCGGCGGATTCACAGCGGGCAATAAAGTCAGATTGACTGCAAAAGGCTGATCGGTCATTTCTCGGCAGCGTGCAATTTCCTTGACCAGGGCTTCAGGCGTCGGTTGAGTCAATGCCGTTAATGTTCCCAAGCCACCTGCATTAGATACGGCACTGGCCATTTCTGCGGTACCGACCCACATCATGCCGCCCTGAATAATTGGATAGCGAATGCCTAAAAGCTCGGTAATACGGGTCTTAATTTTCATAAATGCTCTCCTTAGCATCCGGTAAATTGTGCAGGGCGTTTTTCGACAAAAGCCTGGACACCTTCTTTATAGTCCTGACTGCTCAGAGCCAGATATTGCAGGTTTTGTTCCAGCTCCAGTTGCTGGTCTATGTTATTTTCAGCACTGCGTTGCAAGGCCTGTTTGGTTAAAGCCAGCGCATAAGTCGGCTGTTGAGATAATCGCTGTGCAATGTCGTCGATATAAGCATCAAATTCTGTATCTGGAAGCATTTTCCAGATCATGCCCATTTCGGCGGCCTCTTTGGCATGCACCGGTTCGCCCAGAAAAGTGAGTGCCATGGCACGTGCATAACCGATTAAACGTGGCAACATCCAGGTGCCACCGGCATCAGGAATCAAGCCAATTTTAGAAAAAGCCTGAATAAATCGGGCACTTTCCTTGGCAATGACCAGATCACAGGCCAGTGCGATATTGGCACCTGCACCGGCAGCCACACCATTCACTGCTGCAATCACCGGTTTGGGACTCTGGCGAATGAGATTAATCAAGGGATTATAGTATTTGGCCAGCGAGCCTTGCGGTGGCAAAGGCACATTGCCGAGCTGTCCAGTACGTTCTTTTAAATCCTGTCCTGCTGAAAACGCCCGGCCATTACCGCGAATCACAATCACCCGAATATCCGGGTCTGTATTCCAGTTTTTCAGCACCTGCTGCACTTCCTCATGCATTTGCCGGTTAAAACTGTTGAGTGAATCCGGACGGTTAAAGCTTAAGGTTGCGATACCTTGCTGAACCTGAGTTTGAATCGTTTCCCACATCATCAATTTCCTTATTTTTTTGCCTGTATCCCTACAATTAATAGCCTTTATTGACATCTACCTGATGGCACAAATCCAGCCCGAGATTTAAGCGTCGGTCATTTTCCAGAATCTGTTCCACTACCACAGACATGGGTGCATGTGAGGCGACATGTGGCGTAACTACGATCTTTTCATGCTGCCAGAATGGGTGATCCGGAGTTAAAGGCTCTTCTTCAAATACATCAAGGATTGCGCCACGGAGATGACCTGAATCCAGTGCATTGAGTAGATCCTGCTCGATTAAATGCTGCCCACGACCCACCTGAATAAGAGCAGCCTGATCAGGTAATTTTTTAAATAGCTGTTCAGATAAGATTCCAGTATTGTCTACAGTTAAAGGCATTAAATTAATCAAAATCTGGCTGTGGGCCAGGAACTCGGAAAGCTGTTCTTGGCCTACATAGCTTTTGACCTGAGCAATCTCTTTTGGGGAATTGGACCATCCAGACACCTGATAGCCCATGTCGGCAAAACGTTTTGCCACATAACCGCCCATATGGCCAAGGCCCATAATCCCGATCTGGATATGATGGCTATAACTTTGACGATACTGTTTCCATAGCTGCTGCTTTTGCTGCTGGATCATGCGGTCAAAATAACGCTGAAAATACAGCACACCCCAAAGCAGATAATCAAACATGCCCTTTTGATGATGTGGATCCAGTACCCGGCAGACTGACTGGTCAGATCTAATCTCGGTTAAATTTAAATGTTCGACCCCTGCAGCAATCGAATGAATCAGGCTAAGCTCTGGAAGTTGCCGGAGTTTTTCCAGATCTGGAAACCACGAAGCTGCTGTGGTCGCCAGTTCTGCTTCCGGGCTGTCCAGTGTACAAAAACTGCCCTCAGGCGCATATTTCTGAAAAGACTTCACCAGAATTGCCTCAATATTCGGCACAGTACTGGATATCACAATCATGATGCATACTCCGTATATTGATGCTCAATCAAAGACAAAGCGGCCTGCCAGGCACGCTGTAAAATCGGTTCAACTAAAGGACTAGCGAACTGCTTGGCGGTTTTAATTCGTACATCTTCACTTGGATAATGCAGTTCGGCACCGCCGCTTAAGGCCTTCACCTGTGCCTGACAGGCACGCTCTAGAAAATAGATTTCATGAAAGGCCCGTGCAATGGTTTCGCCCGCCGTTAAAAGTCCGTGATTGCGTAAAATCATGGCGCGATGGCCGCCCAGGTCCTGAATCAGGCGTTCTTGTTCATCTGTTGAAAGTGCCACGCCTTCATATTCGTGATAGGCCACCTGCTGATAAAACTTCATGGCGTGCTGGGAAATGGGCAGAAGTCCGTGTTTCTGTGCAGAAACTGCTATGCCATCTGCGGTATGCGTATGAATAACACAGTTCAGATGAGCATGTGCTTCATGAATTGCGGAGTGGATGACGAAGCCAGCCATATTCACCGGCTTGTCCTGTTCATAGCTTTCTACGACCTGCCCTTCATGATTAATCTTGACCAGCGTTGAAGCACACATTTTTTCAAAAGCGACACCATACTGATTAATCAGAAAACAGTCAGGCTGATCAGGGACTCTTAAACTGATATGGGTATCAATTAAATCAGTCATCCGGTAATGCGCAATAATGCGATAAAGCGCTGCGAGTTCACAACGTGCCTGCCATTCAGCATCTGTGACGAGATTTTTTATTGTCATCGTTCCATCCTGGAAAAATATAGCATTTCGATCACTATCTGTTATATCATAATTTTAGAAAAACAGAATATTATTTCATAAAGCGAAATAAATCATTACAAGGAGTTGATATGTCAACATCACAATTAAACGGACTCGAATATCTAACCGCAATTAAGAATGGGGAAATTTCCAGTTCAGCCATGAGTGAAATTATTCCCATGCGTCTGATCTTGGTGCGCGAAAACTATGTGGAATATGAGGTGCGTCCTGATCAGCGCCATTATAATTTACAGGGTGGTATTCATGGCGGCTTTTGTGCAACGGTTCTAGATAGTGCCACTGGCGCTGCCGTGCATACGACAGTAGATGCAGGTGTCAGTTTCTCGACCATTGACCTGAATGTAAAAATGCTGAAAGCGATGAAAAGCGGCGAAACCTATACAGCTATTGGTGAAGTCATCCGGATCGGGCGTAATGTACTGACCTCAGAAGGCCGAATTATCGATAAAGAAGGTAAAGTTTATGCTTTTGGTTCAGCGACTTTATTAGTCACTGCCCGTAAGTAAATCATTACAGTGATGTAATCAATCCCTGCATGTGCAGGGATTTTTATTTTGAAAGAAAAATCCCAATAAAGAATGCCATGCATATCATAGATACATGGCATTAAGACTATGACTAAACTGTTATGCAGCTTCAGGGTTTTCAATCACCATCGCCAAGCCTTGACCCAGACCGATACACAGACTAATCACGGCATATTTTTTACCGGTACGCTGTAACTGACGTGCAACGGTTAAAGCCAAACGCGCACCCGAACAGCCCAGTGGATGACCAATGGCAATCGCACCACCATTTGGATTGACACGCGGATCATCCAAAGCGACATCCAGACCTTTCAGGCAAGATAATACCTGACTGGCAAAGGCTTCATTAATCTCGATGATATCCATATCGTCTAGCGTCAAACCAGCACGTTGTACTGCCTTTTTAATCGCTTCAATTGGGCCTGCACCCATGATGCGTGGCTCAATGCCAGCGGCTGCAGAAGACAGGATACGAGCCAAAGGTTTTAAGCCATACTGTTCCTGAACTTTTTCACTGCCGATAATCAGTGCTGCAGCACCGTCATTGATTCCTGATGCATTACCCGCTGTTACTACACCACCTTCAAATAGCGGTTTTAACTTGGATAAAGCTTCAAATGTTGAAGATGCACGTGGATGCTCATCCTGAGTAATTTGTTTAGGCGGCAATTTGCGTCCTTGAGAAACTTCAATCGGGGTAATTTCACCTTCAAAGAAACCTGATTCTTTCGCTACCTGATATTTTGCCTGTGATGCAGCGGCAAAGGTATCAGCCTGTTCACGGCTAATACCGAATTCTTCAGCCACGTTATCACCTGTTTCAGGCATACTGTGCGCGCCAAACTGATCCGTAAATTTACGGTTCGGGAAACGGGTACCAATCGTGGTGTCATAAATTCTGGCATCACGTGAATAAGCACTTTCTGCTTTGCCCATCACAAAAGGCGCGCGGGTCATACTTTCTACGCCACCAGCAATGTACAACTCGCCTTCGCCTGCAGTGATGGCACGTGCCGAATCAATCACAGCACCGAGACCTGATGCACATAAGCGGTTTACCGTCTGCCCCGGAACTGTTACCGGCATACCCGCTAACAATGCTGCAAAACGTGCCACATTACGGCTGTCTTCACCGGCCTGATTGGTACTCCCAAAGATTACATCTTCTACATCTGCTGCCGGAATACCGGTTTTTTCCAGCAGGTTTTTAATTACGGTCGCTGCCAGATCATCTGGACGTACGCTTGCCAGACTTCCTGCATGACGACCGATTGGTGAACGTAAACCATCATAAATATATGCATTTAACATGAGTGTTATTCCTTTAACTTTTTAATTAATGTGTTGTATGAACAAGTGGTAGACCAAGCTGAACACGGCGACGCAACCAAGGACTTGGACGGTAACGCTGGTCACGGGTAATCGCAGTCATGCGATCCAGAATTTTCAGGATTTTTTCAGCTCCCAGCACATCCCCCCATTCAATTGGCCCATATGGATAGCCAAGGCCTAATTTTACTGCGATATTGATATCTTCTACCGTTGCAACGCCTTGCTGGGCAATATCACAGCCGAGATTCACAATCATTGCCAAAGCACGTTGAGCCACAAAGCCTACGCTTTCCTGAATTACGCTGGCGGTCACACCATCCAGATTGAAAATCGATTGGGCTGCTTTTACCAGCTCAGGTTGGGTGATAAAAGTTGGCATCAAGGTACGGTGTTTGTTTAGACTATATAGCAGATCGATACACACCACTTGCTGAGGTGCCACCTGATAGCGGACTGCGGCTGAAGTTGCATCTTCACCATAAGTCGCAATCAGAATTAAAGCATCTGCTGAAGGTGCGTCAGTTTGCTCGATCTGGATGTTGAACTGCTGCAGATATTGCTCAAGCGCCTGAAGGTCTTCGCTATATTCTGTGCCTAGCCAAACCGATGGATATTGATCCAGCTTTTCAACCAGTGTTGGAGCTACATCACCTACTTTGCTCCCTGAGGTATAAGCGTAAAAACCTTTACCAGTTTTACGGCCTAGCTGTTTAGCAATAAAACGCTGGCGGGTAATCACGCTTGGGCGGTAACGCGCTTCTTCATAATATTGATGATAAATCGATTCACTCACCGGATGCGAGACATCCATACCGGTCAGATCACCTAATTCAAACGGCCCCATTTTGAAACCGATTCCGTCACGGTAGATCCTGTCAATATCATAAAATGGTGTGACATTTTCATTCAAAATTGCATAGGCTTCGCTACCAAAGGCACGGCCGGCATGGTTAATGATAAATCCTGGAGTATCTTTAGCTTTGACCGGACGATGACCCATTTTTGTAGAGAGCTGGGTTAATGCTTCAATAATATCAGCGCGGGTATTGAAGCCTTCAATCACTTCGACCACTTTCATCAGTGGTACCGGATTAAAGAAATGATAACCGGCCACACGTTCTGGCTGCTTACAGTTGGCAGCGATTGCACTGATCGACAATGAAGAGGTATTAGATGCCAGAATCGCTTCTGGTTTTATCATTCCTTCCAGTTGCTGCATCAGTTTTTGCTTGATTTCCAGATTTTCAATAATCGCTTCAACAATCAAGTCACAATCTTTCAGGTCTTCTAGCTGCTGCGCAGTCGACAGATGAGCAATATCTTCAGCGGCTTTTTCATGGCTGAATTTACCTTTATCTGCTAAGGTATTTAATGTTTTGGCCAGTTTATCCTGTGCCTGTTCGGCTGCCCCTTCTTTGGCATCAAACAGTACCACATCATGACCAGACTGAATCGCGATCTGGGCAATACCTGCACCCATCGTGCCTACACCAATAATGCCGATTTTCTGAATCTGAATACTCATGCTTATCGTCCCTGATAATTCGGTTTACGTTTTTCAATAAAGGCCTGCATGCCTTCTTTTTGATCTTCGGATGAGAACAGCATCTGGAAAGACTTACGTTCCAGGGTAAGTCCGGCATTAAGCGGCACATCTTCAGCCAGTAAAGCCACTTCCTTGATTTGCTCTAGAGCAATTGGCGGCATTTTTGCCAGCCCTTCTGCCATCTTGATGGCAGTTGCAAGGGTTTCACTGTCTTCAGTCACTTGGGACACCAGGCCAATTTGATAGGCTTCCGGTGCAGGCACCAGACAACCGGTCATGATCATGCGCATGGCATGAAATTTGCCCACTGCACGGAATAAACGCTGGGTACCACCGGCACCCGGCATGACACCCACTTTCACTTCAGGCTGACCAAACTGGGCGCTTTTCCCGGCAATAATAATGTCTGCATGCATGGCCAGTTCACAGCCACCACCGAGCGCATAACCATTAACTGCTGCAATTACCGGTTTTGAGCACTGTGCTATTGCCTGCCAGTAACGTTCAGTGCGACGCTGCATCATTTGAATGGTTTCAGCATTGGCCAGTTCTTTTAGATCAGCTCCTGCTGCGAAATCTGTTTCACCACCGGTAAGAATAATGGCACGAATATTTTCTTCGTCATTCAATTGTAGAAAAGCCTCTGCAAGTTTCTGACGCACTTCTGTATTCAATGCATTTTTTGCTTCTGGTCGATGAATTTTAACCATCGCTACATGAGTTGAGATTTGTTCTATTTGAACGACCTGTTCCATTAAAAAACTCCATTTATTTTGTATAGCGAAATTTTATTTTATATAAAACTACGGTTTCTCAAGCTATAAATCAAGGATTTTTAACTCCATAATTCAAAAAAGTTATTTTTTACTAAAAATAGAGTAAAAACTCTTGTTCAATTGATCATTTTATGATTAATTAATTTCGTAATACGGAATTAAGTATTTTAAATGCAATCTGATTATTCATTTCAATGAATAATCGCCATAAGGCAGAACTTAAAATTAATTTACGAAATCAAATTTTCCAGTAATGAGATGATTTTGATTTAGCGTAAAGCGTGAAAAATCGAATGTAGCCTGATAAAAAATGCAGCGGCTATTGTGTGCAGAGCAAGTCTGTTAAATCAGGAAAACTATGTTTCCGTGAGGAAGAAAAATGGATTTAGCGGTAGCAGAGGAAATGCTACTTTTAATATATAGAGGATATAAGAATGACAAGCGATACCATCGTAACAGGAGACAATAAAACCGATGTCTCCTCCACGGATACCATTAAACAGGCGCCAAAACGTCTATGGATGACGGCTTTTGTCTTTGCTTTTCTGATTTTGCTCTGTGACGGTGCAGATATCGGGATTCTGGCTTTCAGTCTGACCAGTCTGAAAGCTGAATGGGGACTAACTTCTGTACAGGCCGGTGCCTTGGGAAGTTATTCTCTTTTAGGAATGGGGATAGGAGGTTTTATTGGTGGATGGGCATGCGACAAATTTGGACGTGTCCGCGTCATTGTACTGGCCACCATCGCCTTCTCGATCTTGTCGGCCTACTCAGGTTTTGCTCAGTCTTATACTGAATTTGCAATTTTACGTACTCTTTCTTGCTTGGGTTTAGGCTGTTTATATATTGCCTGTAATACCTTGATGTCTGAATATGTGCCAACCAAATACCGTACCACAGTGCTGGCAACATTGATGACCGGTTTTACTCTGGGTTCTCTGGTGATTACCATGCTTTCAGGCTGGATTATTCCTGAGTTCGGCTGGCGTATGCTGTACTGGATTACCATTGCACCTTTAGCACTCGGTATCCTCATGCACTTTATGGTGCCTGAACCAGAATCGTGGAAACGTGTTCGGGAAATGAAAAGAACTGGTCAGATTGTGGATAACGATACCAAAAAAGGTAATCCATACATCACCATTCTTAAAGATAAAACCCATGGCAAGATGTTTATCTTGTGGTCTTTCAGCTCCGGTTTCCTGTTATTTGGTTACTTCGGTGTAAGTAACTGGTTGCCAAGTTATCTTGAAGCTGAATTAGGCATTAAGTTTAAAGAAATGGCACTGTATATGGTGGGTACCTTCATCACCATGATTTTTGCCAAAATCATTGCAGGTTATGTTGCTGATAAAATTGGTCGCCGTATTGTGTTTGCTTTCGGCACCATGGGAACAGCGCTATTTATCCCTGTCGTGGTGTATATGCATAATGCCGATAACATTGGCGTACTGATGCTAATCTTCGGCTTCCTGTACGGTATTCCATATGCCATCAATGCAACCTATCTAACCGAAAGTTTCCCGACTGGTGTTCGTGGTACAGCGGTGGGCGGTGCATTCAATATTGGTCGTATCGGTGCAATCTTCGCGCCAATTACGATTGGTTATCTTGCGATGCATGGTTCGATCGGTACAGGTCTGTTGGTAATGGGTGCAGCATATTTCCTATGCGGTTTGATTCCTGCCCTGTTTATTAAAGACCGTTTATACGATCCGCAAAAAGCAGAATAAACCCTACTTCGGAAGGCAGGTCAAATCGCTGCCTTCCTCACTTCAAATATTTACAACACGTCAGTATAGAAAGGTCTCCTTTCATTCAGGATTAAAAATTTCTTTAGGGATTAAGAAATGAAAAAATTAGTTTTAGCGACATTATGTGGTATTGCTTCAGCACAGGCATTTTCAGCAGAAGCTTCTGAAGACCGTATGCAATTTCTTGAGTCACAGTTAAAGCAAATCCAGGCAGAACTAGAACAACAAAAAGCCGCGCAACTTGCATTAAAGAACCAGCAGGAACAAGCCAAAGCGCAAGACTCTAAAACGCTGAGTTCAATGGTAGATAATGTCGATGTTTATGGCTTGATCCGCTTTGATGGTGCAGTCGATTTCAAAAGTACTACTGAAGCCCGTGGCCGTACCATTAACCAGATTAATAAAGTACCTTTTACTGAACCGGATTCTGTACGTTCCGATTTTACTGCGGCTGCCAGCCGGATTGGTTTCCTGGCCAAAGATCTAGGAGGCAATCCGAATGTTTCTGCTCGTTTAGAAGCCGACTTCTGGACCAACAATGGTAAAGGCGATGGTGGATTACGTATCCGTCATGCACACTTAAAATACTATAACTGGACGTTTGGTCAGGCCTGGTCATTGATGTCAACACCAGAGATTAGCACTGAAGCTGTCGATTACAGCTTGTTCCTGGGTGGATCAGTCCTACGTACGCCTCAGGTGAGCTATGCTTTCAAACTTGATCCAGAAAATACCTGGAATGTCGGTCTGGAATATATGGCCGGTGGCGATCGTTCTTCTGCTTTGCCTGCATTAACCACTAAATATGTTCATCAATCAGGCCCTCTTCATTTATTAGCTCAAGGCTTTGTCAATCAAAAGCAGGCGCAAACAGATACAGGTGATATTGAAAAAGTCGGTTGGGGTGTAGGTCTTGGTGGACGTTACCGTTTTGATGATCAAAACTCGATCCAGGGGAACTATTTCCATATGGTCGGAGATCAGCGTATTGCCGCTTTCTTGACTCAAGGATCAACAACTGATGGCGCTGCCTGGGGTGGAGATTATTCGGTTGATACAGCCAATAATGAACTTTTACTGAATGAGTTTAACAGTTTAAATATCGGATTTACGCATAAATTTACGCCGAAACTACGGAGTAGTATTAATGCCAGCGTTGTTGATTTTGATGATTCCAGCGACTATGCACGCGCGAATCCTGAAACCAATAAACGTTTAACGGACTATGTGGCCAACGTGATCTACTCTCCTGTTCCAAAGATTAATCTCGGTGCAGAATATCATCATGGTAAGCGTGAAACCTTTGACAACAAGGAAGCAGATATTTCGCGTATCAACCTCTCTGCCAACTATAGTTTTTAAAGCCTCAGGAGACAAGGATGTCAGCCCAAGGGCAAATTTCACGCCGTTTCATGTTCATGATGGCAATGACCTGCGCACTCTGCGCAGGTTGTAACTATTTTAACCAGCCCTTGATTTATTCTATTGCAGAGGATCTGCAGATCAGTGTAGCTCAGTCTGGCTGGACTGTAGTACTAACCCAAATTGGCTATGCCACCGGGTTATTTTTGTTTGTCCCCTTGGGGGATTTGTTCGAAAAACGGCTGTATATCTGTATTTTAATGTTCTGTACCGGACTGGCGCTTATTGGGCTTTCAGCCAGTACCAATCTGCATATGTTATATGGCTTTACTCTGCTCGCCTCTTTTTGTTCGATCACCACCCAGATTCTGATTCCTTTTGCCGCCAGCCTGTCGCAACGTGATAAAAGTGCCGAAGTCGTTGGCCTGCTCATGAGTGGTGTTCTGGTTGGTATTCTATTTGCCCGTACCGTGGCCGGACTGATTTCTACTTTATGGTCCTGGCATGCAGTATACCTATTTAGTGGTTGTGCAATTCTTCTGCTAAGTCTGGCCATGTGGTTCCAGTTGCCGAGCGCCAAGAGCCAGTTGCAGATGAATATATTGCAAATTTATCGCTCACTATTTACCTTTGCCCGAACAGAACCCATGCTGATCCGGCGGAGTATGATCGGAGGTTTGGGCTTTGGCATGCTGAGTATTATCTTTACTACCATGACTTTTATTCTGGCTGAAGCACCTTATCATTTTAACGATTTCCAGATTGGCCTCATGGGCATTGTGGGAGTGGTCGGCATCTGTTCCTCTCAGTGGACCGGTAAAATGATTGGCAGGCATCGGGAAAAATGGATTGCGCACCTAGCCACATGTGGACTGATTCTGGCCTGGATTCCCTTATTCTTTGCCCAAAATTATTTATGGATTTATATCCTGGGCTTGATTCTGGCTTATTTCGGAATTTCCTGTTTGCATGTCCTGAACCAGAATCTGGTCTATCGAATTTCAATGCAGGCTCGCTCGCGGATTAATGCCATCTATATGACCTGTTATTTTTCAGGTGCTGGTCTGGGAGCATTTTTATCGCTGCATTTATGGAAAAGCTATGGCTGGTCTGCCTGTGTCATTTTAGGTTTTATTTTTGCCGTGTTGATCTTTGTGATTAACTATTATGATTTAAACCAAGAAAGAAATTTAGCCAATATTCAGCCTGAGCCTTAGATACTGTTAAAAACCTTTGGGGGTTAAAAAGCTTATTTTTTTATCCCGCTTTCTGTACCAAGTGCAAATTCTAAAGATGATACGCTCATAAAATAGGAAAATTCTTTAGACCTGTTTATCATTGTCTTTCTATCTGAAAAGCGGTTGAAAATATTGATATCTTAACTTTTTAGAGTTAATTCAATTTACTATTTTCCATTGCGAGATAAACAGGCTTCAATTCAGTTAAAGGCGCAGGTTTTGCATAAAAGAAGCCTTGTAGCAGATCACAACCCTGTTGATAGAGCAAACTGGCCTGACTTAAAGTTTCGACCCCTTCCGCGACAACTTCCAAATCCAGCTGATGTGCCAAGTGAATAATCGATTGCACAATTGCAGCATCCTGACCATCGAGGGTCAGTTCTTCAATAAAACTACGGTCTAACTTGATTTGATTAATCGGCAAGCGACGCAGATAACTGAGACTCGAATAACCTGTACCAAAATCATCAATGGCAACCTGTACACCTAAAGCACGTACTGCTTTCAAAATTTCTATCGTTCGATCTGCACCATTAATGATGACACCTTCCGTAATTTCAATTTTAAGTAATTCCGGCGGTAATTGACTGAGTTCAAGCGCATGTTCAAGTACCTGCAAAAAGCCTGCTCTACGGAATTGCAAAGGAGAAATATTCACCGATACTGTGATCTGGCTATTGTGCGTCTTGTTCCACTCCGCAATATCTAAACAGGCCTTTTCCAATACCCATTGACCTACGCTAATAATTTGCCCGGTTCTTTCTGCAAGTGGAATAAAAATCGCTGGGGAAATATAACCCTGCTGTGGATGGCACCAACGGATTAAAGCTTCTACACCTGTTACCAGTCCAGTTTCAGGATGAATCAACGGCTGATAGAACAGGTCAAAATTTTCCTGATTGATCGCTTCCATGAGTTCCAGACGCAGATTAGTATAGTCTATTTCTGCGACAGGCTGCATTCTGGTTTTTTCATACCACTGCCACATATTACGACCTTGTCTTTTGGCTTCCTGCATCGCCAAAACAGACTGATAAATCAATTCAGAAGAATGATGAATCGAACTGTCATCTGCCACGATACCAATACTGGCACTTAAATGTATTTTGTACTGATCGACGATAAACAGCATGGAAAGAAGATCAAGAATTTCTCCAGCAATCACCTCGACTTCAGTGTGCTCATCTGTCCCTGAGAGCAGCAAAATGAATTCATCTTCAGCGAAGCGGCATAGCACATTATTGCCTTGAACAAATTTTTGCAGCCGCTCGCCCACACTTTTGAGAATCTGGTCACCCACCAGATGACCTAAGCTGTCATTTATATTTTTAAAATCATCCAGATCTAAATACAGCAAGACTAAAGGTTGTGAGCTCTCGTGCTGTGCTTCAAAAATATTTTCCAGAATCTGTTTGAATGCATGCTGGTTCGGTAAACCGGTTAAATGATCATGAGTATGCTGATGCTGAATATATTCTTCGTGAATACGTTGCTGAGTAATATCTTCCTGAATCCCCAAAAAATGGGTGCAGGTTCCTGTCTGGTCAAAAATAGGACCTAGGGTTAAACGATTCCAGAACCAGCTGCCATCTTTACAGTAACTTTTTATAGTTACCTGAATTTCTTTTTGTTCTTTAACTGCTTGCTTGAGTAATGCAATCTGATCCGGATCAGTATCTGGACCCTGTAAGAAAAAGCAGCTTTGCCCTAGTACTTCTGCTGCCGTATAACCGGTGAGCTTTAGAAAAGCTGGATTCACATACACCATTAGCCTTTCTTCAGAGACATCGGTAATAAAAAGACTATTCGGACTAGCCTCTACCCCACGTTTTAATAATCGTAGAGACTCCTTGTTTTCACGCGATACAGTAATATCTCGGGCAATGCCAATAATACCGGTGACTTTCTGATTTTGAATAATCGGTAAATTGGTCAGATCCAGCCATAAGATATCGCCTGCAACATTATAAATTGGAAGTTCATAATGTTGAGATTTACCTTGCGCTGCTTCTGAAAATGAAACATTCGCAAGTTCATGGAATTCGGGCGGTATGAAGGCACAATAGTGCTGACCATGAATTTGCGCTTTAGAAAAACCTGTAATTTCTTCGCAAGCAATATTGGTATTAAGCACATGTCCCTGCAGGTCAAGTTCAAAAATAATATCTGGATGATAGGTATAAAATGAGCTGTATTTTTCATTAAGCTCATGTCTTTTTTGACGTTCCTGATCAAGCTCGATTGCGAGGGCAACTAATTTTGCCGCTTGCTGTAAAAGCTGAATATGAGGTTCAGTCGGTATTTTGGGTGTTCGATAATAGGTGGCAAACGTTCCGTATAGAATATCTGAAGCATTAATAATCGGCATAGACCAGCAGCTAGACAATTTTTCTGCGTTTACCAAAGCACGGTAAGGCTGCCAGTTTGGGTCTTTCATTAAATTCGGACTAATGACCAACTGACGTAAGAAAGCAGCTACGCCACACGATCCTTGATTTGGCCCAATTTTCAAATCTTGAATAGCATTACAGTACTCTTTTGAAAAGTGCTGTTTGCCACTTATAACATTTAAAGTTTGGGTGTCATCCTGATAGAGCATAATGGTGACAAGCGCATCTGGAATGCGCGATTCAAGCCACTGGCTAATGACATCGAGGATAGGCTTAAGTTCAGTATGGCGACCAATCAGATTAAAAATATGAAAAATTTCTTGATCATCACAATTATTATTCATTCAGACTATCACCTTCCTTAGCTTGTTAACATTTTAGACTTATTATTAAAATAATCATTAGCAAAAGTTTGTATTTATATCTTTAAAATACGGAAATATGGTCAATATTACGTGTATTTGATAATAATTCTAAAATTTAAAAATCACAGCCGAAGCTGTGATCTAAAACTATACTTTTACTTAATCAGAATATTGCGGACTTATTTTTAGGCTGCTTGTTGACGACTGTCCACTAATTTACAGCCTGTCTGCTGTTGTAATTCTTCAAAGCTTAAGCCATCCACTATTTCAATAACCTGAGCTTGTCGGTCTTTTAATTCAATCACACACAAATCAGTATAAATACGGTTGACACAATGTTTACCTGTTAGAGGATAAGTCAGTTCTTCAACAATTTTTGCCTCACCGTTTTTGGTCACATGTTCCATGCAAACATAGACACAGCGAGCACCCACTGCCAGATCCATCGCACCGCCTACAGCAGGTACAGCATCAGCATTACCGGTATGCCAGTTCGCCAGATCACCATTAATAGCGACCTGAAAAGCCCCCATGATACAGATATCCAGATGCCCGCCTCGCATGATATCGAAAGAGTCGGCAGAATTCATAAAACTGCCACCTTGCAACATGCTTACGAGTTCTTTACCGGCGTTAATCAGGTCATCATCTGCCTGTTCGGGATCACTCAATGCAGCAAAACCTAAAACGCCATTTTCCGAGTGCAGAATTACTCCTTGTTCAGGTTTTAAATAACCAGCTACGCGTGTCGGCAAACCAATACCCAAATTTACAAAAGAGCCAGTTGGAATGTCTTGTGCAACTTTGGCCACAATCTGTTCACGTGTACGTTTTTGAATATTCATTATTTAATATCTCCAACTTTGACCACATGCTGTACAAAAATCCCTGGCGTTACAATGATCTCTGGATCAAGCTCCCCCAGTTCCACAACTTGATGGACTTGTGCAATGGTGGTTTTTGCTGCTTTGGCCATGATTGGACCAAAATTCCGTGCTGCCTTACGGTAGGTTAAGTTGCCCCAACGGTCTGCCTGATTGGCATACACCAAGGCATAATCTGCATGAATCGGATATTCCAGCACATAATCTTTTCCATTGATATTACGGGTTTCTTTACCCTCAGCTATTTTGGTACCAAAACCGGTTGGAGTAAAAACAGCCCCTAAGCCAGCACCGGCTGCCTGAATACGACAGGCCAGATTACCCTGTGGCACCAGTTCCAGCTCAACTTTTCCGGCTTTATACAGGTCTTCAAATACGGTTGAGTTATTGGCCCGTGGAAATGAACAGATCATTTTTTTAACCAGTCCAGACAACAGCAGATTGGTTAGACCACGATCTCCAGAAGCTGCATTGTTGTTAATAATGGTTAAGTCTCTAGGACCAAAGTCAATTAATGCTTCGATTAATTCTACCGGCTGACCTGCCAGGCCAAAACCACTGGTCATAATGTGTGCACCATCAGGAATTTGCTTAAGTACCGTCTCGATATCCTGCGTGATTTTATTCATCATATTGCTTCCTAGCATGTTCTATCTATATTACGAGTGCAGATTAATCTGCCTTTTGTGGATCAAATAAGCGGTCTTTAATAAAGAAAGCGGGTATCAGGCCGCAAAGAAAATAGGCAATGCCCATAATCAGTAAGCCGGTACCAATTGAGCCTCCTTGAGCAAAATAGCCAATGGTAAGAGGTGCAAACACCGCACCCAGTCGGCCTACGTTATATGCCCCACCCACTGCTGTTCCACGCACTTTGGTGGAGAAGCTTTCTGTCATGTAAGTCGCATTAATACCGTATGGAATACCATAGAGAAAACCGAAAAATAACATCAGCCAGAGGATATTATCCGGCGTATTACCAAAGACAATCACAGGGATAAAAATTGCAGTACCCATAGTGCCGAAAGCAAATACCGCACGACGGCCAATCCGGTCAGCGATAAAACCAGCAATAACTTTGGTACACATCATGATCAGGAAAGTCCCGATCATATATATGGTCATTTCTTTAAACTTGATTCCCAGATCAGTCTCTAAATACGCCGGTAGCCAGTTGCTGACTCCATAATAGCCAAACTGTAAAAATGCGGTACTGAAGGACCAGAGGATAAACATGCGACGGCTAAGTGCATCTTCAAAAATCATTTTAAAAGTATTTTTTGGTTTTTCCTGCAGAATACCACTGGCTTTTGCATCCAGGCGTGCTTTACGCGCATCTAACCAGGCTTTCGGCTCAGGCACCAAGAAGTACATCGCGAAGGCCAGTACAATTGGAATAATGGCAATATAATAGAGGTATCGCCAGCCAAATTCAGGCAATAGCCATCCAGCCAGAACAGTTGCGACCACCGAGCCTAAAGTCCAGCCAGTCATAAGCGTTGCCAATACTGTAGAGCGATATTTGGTGGGTACATACTCTGCCATGAGTGTGTTACAGGCAATATATAGAGCACCTAGTCCAATCGCAGACGTAAAGCGCAGCCATTTGAACTGATCATAACTTTCTACGAATCCTAACCAGAAGGTTAATGAAGAAAATAATGCAATGGCAATGACGATCACACGAACCCGGCCAAAACGGTCACAAGCCCAGCCACCAAAAAAACCGCCGATAGCCATGCCTGCAAGCGTCCAGCTCCCTAAGGCACCGGCCTGCATATTACTTAATGAAAACTCTTGTTTCAGACTGGTCAGACTGTAGGCTAATAACGCAATATCAGCACCATCAACCAATAATGCTAAAAATGAGAAAATAAAGGCCAGAATCCAGACTCTTTGCTTGGGTTCGTTTCCACCTTCCACTGGGTGTTGTTGTGAACTGATCGTATCCATAATGCTCTTTCTACTTTTCGGCACTCCTGTGCCTTTTTAAAACGCATATTTCACTTAATTATTTAGGTGAAATATAGAATATTCGCTGATCATTACCACGCTTTAGCAAGGTGGTATAAAATGATTTTCAAAGTTCTTGATAAATTTTCTCTGCAGAAATCACGTAGCAATACATTGAATGATGTGATTAAGCACAATTCTTAAACCCGTAAAACAATCTAGCCAGCAATGCTGGCTAGAAGTTGATGTCAGGTTTAGTTGCAAAAGGCTGCAATTCCGGTTTGTGCACGACCTAAAATCAGGGCATGTACATCATGGGTACCTTCATAGGTATTTACCACTTCCAGATTAACCAGATGACGGGCTACACCGAATTCATCGCTAATGCCATTTCCACCCATCATGTCACGGGCCAAACGGGCAATATCCAGCGCCTTGCCGCAGTTATTACGCTTAATTAAAGACGTACCTTCAACTGACGCAATGCCCTCATCTTTCATGCGGCCAAAACGTAAAGCCACCTGCAAACCGAGTGCAATTTCAGTTTGCATATCTGCCAGTTTCTTCTGGATCAGCTGATTCGCAGCGAGTGGTCGACCAAACTGTTTACGGTCCATGGTGTATTGATGTGCGGTATGCCAGCAGAACTCTGCAGCTCCCATGGCACCCCAGGCAATCCCGTAACGTGCACTATTCAAGCAGGTAAAAGGCCCTTTTAAACCGCGAACTTCCGGAAATGCATTTTCTTCTGGAACAAAGACGTTATCCATTACAATTTCACCGGTGATTGAGGCACGTAGACCCACCTTGCCGTGAATCGTTGGAGCAGAAAGCCCTTCCCAGCCTTTTTCTAAAATAAAGCCACGAATGTCACCGACATTGCCTTCAGCAGATACCTCTTTGGCCCAAACTACAAATACATCGGCAATCGGGCTGTTGGTAATCCACATTTTTGCGCCTGTTAAACGGTAACCACCCTCGACTTTTTTGGCACGGCTAATCATGCTGCCAGGATCTGATCCATGATCTGGCTCGGTCAAGCCAAAGCAACCAATATATTCACCGGTTGCTAATTTTGGTAAATACTTCTGCTTTTGCTCTTCAGAACCAAATTCATTAATGGGCACCATCACCAGAGAGCTTTGTACGCTGGCCATTGAGCGATAACCTGAATCAACACGTTCAACTTCACGGGCAATCAGACCATAACTGACATAATTTAAACCTGCACCACCGTACTGTTCCGGAATGGTTGGGCCAAGCAAGCCGAGTTCACCCATTTCACGGAAAATAGCGGGATCGGTTTTTTCATGACGGAACTGTTCCAGTACACGCGGCATCAGTTTGTCTTGACAGTACGCTGCCGCCGCATCGCGGATCATGCGTTCTTCTGACGTCAATTGCTGTTCGATTAAAAACGGGTCTTGCCAATCAAATCTAATTTTTGTCGTCATTTTAATATTTCCTTATTTTAAAATTATGAGATTAGGCGGTTGCTTGTTTAATCATTTCACGCGCAATAATAATTTGCTGGATTTGTGTGGTTCCTTCATATAAACGGAACAGACGCACATCACGGTAGAAACGTTCAATTGAATATTCACTGATATAACCCGCTCCACCATGAATCTGCAAACAGCGATCAGCAACTCGACCACACATTTCAGTTGCAAACATTTTGGCACAAGAGGCTTCAGTCGTAACATTTTGGCCAGCATCACGTAGACGCGCAGCATCCAGCACCATACATTTGGCTGCATAAATCTCGGCTTTGGAGTCTGCCAACATACCTTGGATTAGCTGGAAATTCGCAATGGGCTGGCCAAACTGTTTGCGTTCCACTGCATAGTTAAGTGCATCTTCCAGCATACGCTCTGCCATGCCGACGCTATAACCAGCAATGTGCAGACGGCCCTTATCCAGAACGCGCATTGCTGTTTTAAAGCCGATCCCTTCTACACCGCCAATCAGCTGATCTTTATGCACTTTACAGTTATCAAAAATTACATCACAGGTATAGGAACCATGTTGGCCCATTTTCTTGTCAATTTTACCCAGGCTTAAACCAGGTGTACCTGCTTCAACTAGAAATGCTGAAATACCGCTCGCACCTTTAATCTCTTGATTGGTACGTGCCATCACGGTAAATGTCGTGGCACGTGGTGCATTGGTAATGAAGCGTTTAGTTCCTTTTAAAATATAATAATCGCCGTCTTTGACAGCGCTGGTTTTTAAAGCAGCAGCGTCTGAGCCGGAATCTGGTTCAGTCAAACAGAATGACCCGATAATTTCGCCCGTTGCATAACGCGGTAAATATTTCTGTTTTTGCTCTTCTGTACCGTCGATAATGATGCCGCTTGAGCCAATGCCGTTGTTAGTACCAATTAAAGAGCGGAATGCAGCTGATGTATGACCTAACTCCATCGCGACCAGAATTTCTTCTTCCATGGTAATGCCTAAACCACCATATTCTTCTGGAATCGTCAGGCCAAACAAGCCCAGCTCTTTCATCTGTTCCACAATATGTTCAGGAATGGCGTTGTTCTCTTCTACTTCATGCTCAAGAGGCACCAGTTCATTTTTTACAAAATCGCGAATCGTTGACAGAAGTTGGTCTAGCATTTCCGGATCACGAATCATATGAATCTCCATGGATATAATTTAGGTAAATTCCTTTACCCTTATTTTTGTTTCGTATTACGAAATAAATAATCATATAAAATCATTTTGAGCAAGTGAAATTATTAAAAATTTTATATTTTAACTAAAAAATGAAATTTTTCTGGTATTCCAGTTGATTTGTGTTTAATATTTAATTTCACGATACGAAATATTTTGATGAGTGATTATTCTATTTATCAGTTTTTTTGAATAGATAATTAAACCTTTTTTCTTGCTGTAATATTTATCGATCACTGACTCTTTCGGAGAAATCGAAACTTTTTAAATGTATTGGCTACGTGTTAAACCTAAAAAACTAGATGATTTTATATTGTCTTCAAAGTTGGGTAACAGGATTCTTTTCGACCACAAATAATTTCGGCACTTTTTCCTATATTTTATCTTTTGTAGAAGTGTTTTATTTTGTATCGTGAAATTATGTTGCTATCATATTCATTAATTTAACTTTAATTGCCCTGACCATGACAAAAAATAAAACTGGTGAAATTCCCAACTTTGATGAAATCCGTTTAGATCCGATTTCACATATTCATAGAGAAAATAATCCTCAATTTATTGCGTCTATTGCGCGTGGATTGGAAATCTTACGTTGCTTTTCAGCGACCAATCAATTGCTTGGCAATCAGGAAATTGCACAATTAACCAACTTACCCAAGCCAACTGTGGCCCGTATTACCAGCACCCTGGTTTCTTTAGGTTATTTAAAACAACTACCGAATACCACGAAATATCTGTTGGATGTTGGCGTATTGGCTTTGGGTTATGCAGCTTTGAGTAATATTTCTGCGCGGACTCAGGCTTATCCGTTTATGGAAGAAATGTCCCGTTATTCCCAAGCCCCTGTGGCAATGGCTACCCGTGACCGTTTGAGCATGATTTATCTGGAAGTGGTACATACAGAATCGACGCTAACCATGCGCCGCCCTGTCGGTTCGACTTTACCGATTCATAGCAGTGCCATGGGACGGGCCTGTCTGGCAGCGATGGATGTGAAGGAACGCGAATATTTATTTGATGCCATCAAGAAAAGAAACGAAGATCAGTGGCCAACCATCAAGCGTAATCTGGAACGTGCAATCCGTGATTATCAGGATTATGGCTACTGTCTGTCTTTAGGTGACTGGGCTAAGGATGTGAATTCCGTGGCAGTTCCGTTGGTTCACCCCAAACATGGGATATTAACGTTTAACTGTGGTGCCCCAAGTTATCTGTTAAATCAGGAAAAACTGGAAAATGAAATTGGACCGCGTCTGATTCACATGGTGAATAATATTGCAATGAATCTCAATAACATATAAAAAATTAATTATCAGAGCGACATTAAGTCGCTCTTTTATTGAATACCCAATCTACACATCTTCTTCCTTTATCCAGAATTCTCAGCAAACCTTTTTAATGCTGCGAAATAGATAAGATTTAAAAAAGATAAATTCCTATTCCAAATAAAAAGATCAAAAATAAGCTTCATAACCGATTTAGATAATGCTATAAATATCGTATAGCGAAATTGGATTTTATATTATGGAAGATATAACAAGAGAATCGATGGAGTTTGACGTCGTCATCGTAGGCGCAGGCCCTGCGGGTCTTTCTGCTGCGATCAAAATTCGTCAACTTGCAATTGAAAACAACTTAAACGATCTGTCCGTTTGTGTCGT